>JAHWKY010000002.1 GCA_019347575.1 Actinomycetota bacterium
CGCATGTCGTCGGGGTTGCGGCGGGTCTTGCGGGCCATGTACGCGTTGAGCATCCGCGGGATGATCGGGACGTAGCGGCCGAGCCGGAAGATCTTCGCGTTGTTTTCGAACGCGGACTCCTGGGTCGTGGGCGCCTCGGGCGGAGGGCCACCGCAGACGAACGCAACGCCCAGGAGGCGGTCGGGGATCCGTGCCGCGCACGCGAGGGCGAACGGGCCCCCGCCGGAGACCCCGATGACTCCGAACCGGTCGATGCCGAGGATCGTCGCGACCTCGGCGACGTCGTCGGCCCAGCTGCTGACCGTGCGACGCGGCGCGAAGTCGGACAGGCCGAACCCGGGCCGGTCCAACGCGATCAGGTGCACGCCGGCTTCCGACGCTGGTTCGTCGGCCAGCATCCCTTCGAGGCGGCTGCCGGGGAAGCCGTGGAAGAGGAAGACCGGGGTCCCATTCGGGTCGCCGTAGTGGGCCGCCCCGATCCCTCGGCCGACCCTGAGCTTGACGACCTGGTCACGGCCCCTTAGCTGCATTGCGCTTCCTCGCCCCAACGTCGTCTCCTGGATGCGTGGTCATGGGGATGCACTGTCACCTAGGATAATCGATCGTTCGATATAAATCAAGTGAGGCTCTTCTACTCATCCGGCTGCCGGCGCGAGATCCCACAACGACACCAAGCCCGCGACTCGCGCCCAGCGGCTACAACCGTTCAACCCTTGCTCCGGACCCTCGAGTGGACGACACCGTCACAGGGGTTCACCGAGTTCGTTTCGTTGAGACGACGGGCTGAGCCTGCCCCTTACTACGACGTGGACACCACTCGTTGAGCTGCATGCGTGTCGGGCAGGTCGTTGGCCGATAGTGACGATGTGCGGGTCGAGGTGGGGGTGAAGTCGGCGGGCCGCGACCATTGGCCGGGCCCGCCGGGGGTGGTGCCGGGGACGTGGACGCTGCTGGAGCTCAAGTCACTCCATGACTCCTCACTTACGGCAAGGCCTCAGCCGTCGGCGCTGGCAATGATTTGGGGCAGCAACTCTTCGGCAAGTGCATCCATCCCGCTTCGTTCGAGGATGGCCACGGCAAACGCCATGTCGAGATTGGGCAGGAATCCGCCATACACCCCCCAGTAGCCTCCGTGGCCGTAGAGGATGCCGCCGGGAACCGGTCGGCCCGCGATGCCAAAACCGATCTGGGCGCCATCATCACTGATGGCTGCGGGCTCGATCATACGATCGAGAGTGTTAATGGACTCGTAGACGCGGTGTTCGAAGAGGGCGCGGAAGAATCCAGCTAGATCCTGCGTCGTAGCTACCAGTCCTCCTCCGCCCCAGAGATCGAACGTGGGATCTGCGTCACAGGTGTCCCGCCCATCGAGGTACTGACATGCCCGGGGCTTCGCTTGCGGCGGAGTCGGTTCGAGCGACTCGAGGTACGTGGATACGAGGCCTAGGTCATCGAAGTGCAGCAGTGAGCGGAGACTTTGGGCGAGGTCAGCCTCCATGACGTTCTCTATCGCAGCGCCGAGCAGCACGTAACCAGTGTCCGAGTAGTGGAACGTCTCACCGGGCGCTCCGACGTCAGAACAGCCGGTGAGCGCGAGATGCACCTGCTCCTCCCGCGTCCATTGGCGCTGTAGATCGGACATGACGAGGTCTACGTAGTTCGTGTCTTCGACGAAGTCGCACAGCCCACTGGTGTGGCTAAGCAGGTGAGAGACGAGGATGCCCTGGCATCTGTCGTCACCCAGGAGGTCGCGCAGCTCTTCGTCGAGGTAGGTACCAATGGGATCGTCGAGGCTCATGTTTCCGAGTTCGCAGAGTCGCAGTACCGACGCAGCGGTGTAGGTCTTCGTGACCGAGGCGATCCGGAAAGTGGCGTCCGGCTCTAGGGCTTCCGCTGTCTCGTGATCCCGCACGCCTGCTGCACCGGACCATGAGCCTCGCGGGCCATCGATGTGTAGGAGCACACCCGGCACCTCCGAATTGGCGGCGAGAAACTTCTCAAGCATCGCTTGGCCCTCTTGCACGGTCCACTCCTCCTCATCGGCCCTTTGAGGGACCGCCGACTCCCTATCGAACGATCGATGATGATCCAGGGTTACCATCTTTAGGCTGTTGCACAAACCCTCTCCGTGAAGGAGACGCTCGCACAGGCGACCGTTAGAAGTTGACGGCGTCCTCACCCTTGAGCGCGAGACGTTGGCGGACCTCGTCGACGGTCGCAACGTCGATCGAGAGTTCACCCAGGATGCGCACGATCTTCTGCACCTGTTCGCCGTTGGTCCTGGCGAGTTCGCCCTTCGAGACGTAGAGGCTGTCCTCGAGCCCGACCCGGACGTTGCCTCCTGCGCAGGCCGCGGTCGTCACCATCGGCATCTGGTGGCGGCCCGCAGCCAGGACGGACCATTCGAACGAGTCGCCGAAGAGACGCTCGGCGGTCGCGCGCAGGTGGATCAGGTGGTCGACCTCTGCCCCCATGCCTCCCAAGATGCCGAACACGAACTGGATGAAGAACGGAGGCGTGATCAACCCGCGCTCAACGAAGTGCGCGACGTTGTAGAGCTGCCCGAGGTCGTAGACCTCCAGCTCGAACCGCGTCCCGTGCACCTCACCGAGCTCTCGCAGGACCCGTTCGATGTCCGTGAAGGTGTTCTTGTAGACGAAGTCGCGGCTGGACTCGAGGTACTGAGCTTCCCAGGAATACTTGAACTCCTTGATGTGGTCTAGCACGGGAAAGATCCCAAAGTTGATCGACCCCATGTTGAGCGACGCCACCTCCGGGCTGAACTTCAACGACGCTGCGAGCCGCTCGTCGAGCGTCATACCCAGCCCGCCACCGGTCGTGATGTTGATGATGGCTCCGGTCCGTTCCTTGATGGCGGGGATGAACTCGCCGAACACGGTCGGGTCGGGGGTGGGGCGCCCATCCTTCGGATCGCGAGCGTGGAGGTGAATGATGGCGGCCCCGGCTTCCACGGCGCCTGCCGCATGCTCGGCGATCTCCTCAGGCGTCACCGGCAGGTACGGCGACATCGTTGGCGTGTGCACGCCGCCGGTGATGGCGCAGGTGACGATCGCTGACTTCGCCATTTGGTGCTCCTTGGTCACGAGTTGGTCAAGGTCTTCGATCGGCGTTCCGGTCGGGGAACATCCGCCAGGAGTCGGAGCACGGCGTCTCGGCGGCGCGAGGCAGCGCTGACGTCCACGTCGACGGTGCTTCCGGCGAACGACGTGGCTGGTTCGCTACGGCGGTCGAGGTGCGGATACAGACGACTCGCAAGCGCGTCGAACAGAGGGACCCCGCCGAGTGCCGCGGTCTCAAACGGCCCTGAACCTGCCCAGCGTCGGGCAAGGCCGTCGCGCACGATGGTGTCGATCGCCGTCGGCGTGGCGACGCCCGCCTCGGCCAACGCCTGCGCCTCGCGCAGCAGCGCGAACTGCAGTCGGTTGATCACGAAACCCTCCGTGTCGTTGATCGCCACAGGTTCCAGGCTGCAGGCGATCACCAGTTCGTTAGCTCGCTGCAGAGCACGCGCGCTCGTCTGGGATGTGGCAACCACCTCCACGACCGGCAGCAGGGTCGGTGGGTTGAGGAAATGCAGGCCGAGCACCTGCGAGGCGTTCGAGAGTCTGCTGGCGATCTCGCCGACCCCGAAGGAAGACGTGTTCGTCGCGACGACCGCGTTCGAATCAGTCTCCTGGGCCAGGCCGAGCTCCGCGACCTTGAGTTCGAGGTCCTCGGGGAGGCAGTCGATGACGATGTCCGCCCCAGTGACCGCCGCGCTCGTGTCGTACATCACCTCGACCTCGACGCCGTCGTCGCGGTCGCGGCGTTCGCGGATGGCCCGACGGATCTCATCCGGATGGTGCCGGCGTGAGGTCGTGGCTCGGACGTGCAGGCCGTGTCCGCTGAAGAGGGCCGCGAGTGCCTGACCCATGAGTCCCGCGCCGAGGATCGTGACGTTCATGGGACCACGCGGTCTTCCGCGCTGACCTCGGTCATGGCGACGCCCAAGCGGTCGATCACCGACTGTACGTCGTCGTCGCTGAACACGGTGGACAGCGCCAGCAGGCCTCTAGGGGCGAAATACACCCCGTTGTTGAGGCTGGCGAGGTGCAAGGGAATCTCGAGTTCCGGAGGCGCCCCCAAGGCCAGGAGCGAGCCGGTCCGCCGAACATCGAGTGGCAGTTCGAGTTCACGGGCCGTGTGCGCTATCGCGTCGGAGATGCGCTCTGCCTGCCGGTGCATGACTTCGATGGCTTCGGGGGTCAGGTGGCGCAAGGCGACAACACCCGCGGCCATCGTTACGGGGTTGCCGTTGAACGTGCCTGAGTTGTGCAGGCGTCCGTTCGCGGGGTCGGTCAGCTCCAAGAGGTCGCCGCGTCCAGCGACCGCGCCGACGGGGAACCCGCCTCCGATGATCTTGCCGAGCGCTGTGAGGTCAGGTGTCACGTCGTAGAGGGACTGTGCTCCGGCGTCGGCCAGCCGTAGTGTGATGATCTCGTCGAGGATGAAAACCGCGCCCGCTGTTCTCGTGGCCTTTGCGACGCTCCGGAGGAACCCCGGCGGCGGGGGCACGATGCCGGCCGCGCCCTGTACGGGCTCGAGCAGGACCGCCGCGATCTCGTGACCCTTCTCGGCGAGGATGGTCTCGAAGGACTCAGCGTCGCCGAAGGTCGCGACGTGCGTCGCGTGGTCGGTGCCGCGCGGACCGCCGAACAGCGGCTCGGTGCGGGTTCCCGCGAACGTGCCGGCCTCGGTGTCCTCGTGTCCCCCGTGGTAGCCGTTGCGAGCCATGAGAATCTTTTGGCGTCCCGTCGCGATCTTCGCGATGTGGATGGCCAGCATGACTGCTTCAGTACCGGAGTTGGTGAAGCGCACCAGTTCCGCCGACGCGATCCGCCTTAGCAGCTCATCCGCGAGCTCGAGTTGGTGGAGGTTGCGACCAGCCCAGGCGGTGCCGTCGGGAACGACACGCTGGACCGTTTCGACCACCGGAGGGAATGCGTTGCCGTGTACGAGGCTGGTGTAGTTCCCCAGGAGGTCGAGGTACTCGTTGTCGTCGGCGTCCCACAACCGATTGCCTTGACCCCGTACGTACGTCAGCTGGTACGGGGGGTGGTGCGACGCGGCCCGAGTGTCGCCCCCCGGCATGAGGGCGCGCGCTCGATCAGCCAACGCTGCGGACTTCGGCGTTCGTTCGACGAAGCGCTCGTGCACCGTCGCCATGGTGCGGACCCCCCCAGCGCCACTGCCGCCCCTCATGCTCGACCTGCACAGCTGGGATTATCGCGCAACCGACGGTACGTCCGGTTCCAACGGCTACCTTGCGTCGATCCACTCACCGACATCGAACGGTTTCTCCCTCTCCGACCTTTGCGCTGACGATGCTATATCGAACGTTCGACAAATGTCAAGTCCGCCGATTGCTGGTGCCCCGCACCCTCGGCAATCAGGGTCCGGCGCCGCACGGGCAGGTCGATGTACGAAGCCTGGTGCTGGTTCCGCTCGACCTTGAAGACGGGGTCACCGTCCTCGGGAACACGTGCGAACGTCACGGCGTGGCGACCAGCAATCGCGACCCGCAACCGGTCCCCCGCCGAGACCAAGCCAAGGGGCCGTGCCGATCGCCCACCGGCTCGCCGATGGCAAGACCACCGACAGCGCCACGTGGGACAGCCTGGTTGCGATGGTCGACTGGACCGACTTCCTCCTACGTCGCCTCAAGTAACCTGAGCCCGTCACTCCGGCGGGACGCCCCCGCATCGGCGACGCGACGAACAGGCAACGAGATGCGCTCCATCGACCCACGCCTCTGGAACGCGGCGGTTGAGCTGTTCGCCTCGAAGGGCTTCGTCGCCACGGGTATCCGCGACATCGCCGACCGAGCCGGCCTGTCCGTGTCGGCCCTCTACTACTACGTGAGCAACAAGGAGGAACTTCTCCTCCAGATCATGCGGGACACCCAGGAACAACTCGTGGCAGCCTGCCGGAGCGTGGCGGAGCGGCTCTCGGCGCCCGAAGAGCAACTCGCCGGACTGACCCAGCTCCACGTCATAGGCCAAGCGCGTTACCGGCTCGAAGCCTCCGTCGTCGACACCGAGATTCGCGCCCTTGGTGCCGAGGGCCGCCAGCAGATGATCCAACTGCGAGACCAGATCGAAGCGCGCTGGACCGACGCGCTCGAACGGGGGCGGACGCAGGGCGTGTTCACCTTCATCAACGCACGCACGACGCGGCTCGCACTTGTCGAGATGTGCAATGGAGTCGCGCACTGGTACTCCCCGGATGGTCAAATGGACCCAGAACAACTCGCGCAGGAGTTCGCAGACCTCGCGTTAGCCATGGTCCGCGCGACTCGCGATGGCGCACCTCTGACCCTTAACGACCTGGACCTCCCGGCGTCAAGCTGGTTCGCGTCCTTGCTCCACGGCGTTGGTGCCCCTGTGCAGGCGAGCGATTAGCCGAGCGGACAGCCGCCTCCCAGGAGTAGCGCGTGACCAACGCGACGCCGCTGCCCGAGGGGCCGTTCAACATCGATTGCTTTCCGGTCTACACCGGCAATCACCCCGACGTCTACGGCCAATCGACGACCACCTTCCGAGCACGTCCCGCACCTCACCGCGCTGGGCCTCCCATCACCAAGCGAGCACCCCGTGCCACGCTCGTCCGTCTCCTTCAGGTTTTCGATGATGCGTCGTCCACCACGTAGCCCACCGACAGCGAGCGGGTGAGTAGCCCCCCGAGAGCCAGGAACGCCAGCGGGAGCAGCCACACCTGCGGATAGGCGGGATGGGTTGCCGGCGCTATTGCAAGCGTCGGCTGTGTAGGTGCTTGCTGCGGCTCATCAGGCGCCACAAGCGGCTCCTCTATGACCGCGTTGCCGCCCTCAGGTTGGACCGTCGGCGCCGGTGTGTCGTCGAAGGTGGGCGCGGACCACTGCCCACTCTCGAACGAAGGACTCGCCACGGCTCCATCGGCTGGCGGATCGATCTCCTCATCGGATTCGACACCGCCGATTCCAGGCTGCGGCGCGCCGAAGTCGCTGTCGATGCGGTATCGGATCTGTGCGGTGATGGGTTCGGCATCGTCGGTTTCTCGGTCGCGGCCGTGGAACGCCACGCGCCACGTCTGCGCCTCTTCGGCCGCCAGTTCGGAGGGGATCACCGCGACCCGGAAGTCGCCGAAGGTCGGCTCAGCGGTCGTCAGCGGCGCTAGGTCGAAGGTAAAGGCCTCGCCGTCGTCGTCCAGCTCCAACATCACGGATCTCGAGCAGTCAACGGGCGGCGCCTCGTTTGGTGGGCCCCCCTGCGCCGGATGCACGAAACTGTCGACGGCGCACGCGATCAGGTCGGCGAGCTCAGGTGACGTCGTTCCCGCATCCGCACCGGCCACCGGCAGTCGGACCGTCCCACCCGTCAACGTCGAGCCGGAGGCCAGCCCGGACAGATCGAGACTGAAATAGGTTCGCGCGGTTTCGCGGCCAGCCGACACGCCCACGTGCAAGGTGTCCTCGGCCTGCGGGCTCTCAGGCACAGCCAGCTCTGGGCAGGGCAGGATGCAGAGCGGCTCGTCCGCTTCGGTCAGGTTGCCCCGATACCACGCCTCGACGGAGGTGCCCACCTCCTCCTCGCCGTCGGCCACAGCAGGCAGTGGCAGCGCCACCAACCACACCGCACCGAGCAACGTCGCGGCAACGCGTGACCCGGGGAACGAGCGTCGAGGAGCCGGCGCTTCGCCGTTGCGACGGCGGTAGACCGGGGCCATGGATCAGCCTTGCGTCGGTGGATGCGGCCCGGAAACTGAGCCGACGGGCTCTGCCGACGCCATGAGGGCGGTGGCCTGTCGGATCACCTGTCCCATGTGGGCGTGTTCTCGAGCGGCAAGGTGGCGGGTGACCTGCACGTTGAGCAGCGCGGCACCGCAGCCGACGAGAGCAAGTCCCGCAAGGCCGCCCGAGGTCGCGTACGGCAACTGCAACGGAACGAGCAGCAGCGCCGCTGAACCTCGCCAACCCAGCAGCAGCATCGCGAAGCCCGCGAGCACCATCGCAGCGCCGATGACGGTCGCCCAGTACGCCGGCTGCCACCGAAGGACGATGTGCACTTCCTTCATCGACGCCATGCCAGCTCCTCGGTACCGGACGGGTCCTCGGGCTCCGTCGCGTCAGCAGCTTCGGGCACCGAGCCGTCATCTGTCTCTGGTGACAACCGGCGGAGGATCTCCAAAAGCTGCTGCGTTTGGCGCTCACGCTGGGCAGCCTCGCGCCGCTTGGCGTGCACATTGAGCATCACCGCTCCGACAATGATCAGGCCAAGACCCGTCAGACCGCCCGATACGAGGTAGGGAAGTTGCAGCGCCACCGAATCGAGGGGCGCCACCCGTCCCCAGGTCATCGCTATCAGCGCGAACCCCGCCGCCGTCACGGCGAGCCCGATGTAGAGCAGGATCGGTGAAGTCGGGCGCATTGCTACACCCCCCTTGATCCGTCCGATCATCATACGGGGTCCCTTCCAGGCGGGCCGTCGCCATGGTTCGCGAGTTCGGCGCCGCCAATGGTGATCGTGTCGTGGATGCGTTCAGCGAGGGTTCGGCTGATACCCGGAACCGTGGCCAGCTCAGCGGTCGTGGCATATCGGATGGCGTCGACGGTGCCGAAGGCGTCAATCAGCGCGGCGCGTCTGGTCGGACCGATACCCGTGATGGCGCCGAGCGCTGCTTCGCCGTTGGCTGCCGGCAGCTGACCGGTCGCGGCGCCGAGGTTTCCGGAGCGTTGGATAGCGGCGACGCTGCCGCCGAGATATGCCTCGATGACCCTCGGATCGCGTTGCACGGCCTCGGGCGTGCCTTCGGCGATCTTGCGCCCGGAGTCCATCGCGACGATGCGTTCGGCGAGGCTCATGATCAGCGGGATGTCGTGCTCGATGATGACCATCGTGAGGTCGAGGTGGCGCTTGATGTCCTCGAGCAGCGCTCCCAGCGCTTCGGTCTCGCGCTGAGCGATGCCTGAGGACGGCTCGTCGAGGAGCAGCAGACGCGGTTGGAGCGCGACGGTGCAAGCCAACTCGGTGATGCGGCGGGTACCGGTGGACAGCTCCGCGATCGTCTTGTTCCGATAGCGCTCCAGCCCGAAGAAGCTGACGAGCTCGCGGGCCCGTTGGGTTCGCTCGCGTTCGCCGCCGGACAGGCCAAGGAGCGAAGCGAAGAACCGGGTTGGCACGACCTTTTCGCAGGCCAGGGTCACCGTGTCCAGTACGGACATGGTGGGGAACAGGGCGGCGTCCTGGAACGATCGGATGATCCCGACGTCGGCGCGGTCCTCTGGCCCCAGGCGGGTGATGTCGATGCCGTCGAACGTCACCTGCCCGTTCTGGATCGCGGTGAACCCGCTGATCAGCTCGAAGGTCGTCGTCTTCCCAGCACCGTTGGGGCCGATCAACCCCACCGTCTCGCCGGCCGCCACCGAGAAGCTGACCCCGTCCACAGCCCTGACGCCGCCGTAGTGGCGGCGGACGTCATCGACACGCAGCAATTCGATGCCGTACGGACCGAGCTGCCCGTTGCCGGCCGCCACCTTGATCGCCGACCCAGCGACGGGGTCGCGTCTCGCGTGGGTGATCGCGATGCCTGCGCCCGCCCCAGGCTGGGCGTCCTCGCCGGCACGAACTGCCTCGACGTCGAGCCCGTCACGACGTGCGAGACGGTCGACGAGCCGGTCGCGGACCGGTTCGATGATCTTGGTGATCCCACCGGGCGCGTAGAGGATCAACAGCAGCCAGCCGAGGCTCGTCGCCGCCAGTCCGGCGGAATCCAGTGGCACGAACGCGGGGATGCCGATGATGTACAGCGCTCCGAGGATCGGGCCGGCGAGCACTCCGATGCCGCCGATCACCGCCATTGCCACGACGTTGATATTTGCGTTGAGCGGGAATGCCTGCGCGCCGAGGCCCGACAGCCCGTGCCCGTAGACCGCGCCGCCGATCCCCGCGACGAACCCCGCAAGCATGAACCCCTGCACCTTCACCCCGGCCGCCCGAACCGTGAAGGCGCGGGCGTTGTCCTCGTTGTCGCGGATAGCAACGAGTTGCCGGCCGATGCCCGACCAGCGAATGTTGCGCGACAGCCAAATCATCGCCAGCAACGCGACGACAGCGACGTAGTAGTAGGCGTGCCCCGAGGTCAACGCATACTCACCGATGATCGGGCGGCCCGGGTCGATCCCGTCGCCCAGCATCCACGGCTGCTGCAACAACCACGCCGGCGTCGCGAGGGCGAACGACAAGGTCGTGACCGTGAGCATCAACCCTCGGATGCGCAACGCTGGCAGTCCGATCACCAGCGACGCGACCGCTGCGGCGAGACCGGCGTAGAGGAACGAGAGGAAGAAGTTGCCGGTGCGTGACGACACCCAGTACGAAATGGTCGCACCGATCGCTGCCAAGGCGAACTGGCCAAGGCTCAACTGCCCACCCAGCCCCGTGATCAACCCGACCGACAACGCGACAATCATGAATGCGATCAACCCGCTCAACGTCACCGACACGCTGTTGTTCACGACCGCCGGCAGGCCCACCAGCACCACGAACCCCACCACGGCGACGATGGTCGGAAGCGCGCGGATCGCCCGCACCTGCGCATATGCCTCCGGCAGCGCCCGCCACGGCTTCACCTCGGCCCATGAACCCTTCTCCTCCTCGCGGCCGCCCACCCGACGCTGTGCCAGCAGCGCGCCGAGGATGATCGTGAACAACGACATCTCCACCAGCCCGCCGCGCGGGTAGTTCCACAGCAACGTCTGCTCGACCACGCCGATGCCCACCCCGGCTGCCAATGCGATCGGCAGGCTGTGCATCCTTGCGATCACCCCCGCTGCCAAGGCGCGCAACAGCAAACCGGGCCCGACCACCTGTCCCGACGCGACCCCCAGCGCCGGGATGTAGAGGATCGCGGTGAACCCCGACACCGCCCCGGCGATCCCCCACGACAGCGACGACATCCGCGAAGAGAAGATTCCCAACAACCGCGCCAGGTCGCCGTCGGCCGCGGCTCCCCGGATCGCCAGCCCGAACCGGCTGCGGGCCAGAAACCACGCCAGCGCCACCACCAACGGCGGCGCGAGCAGCAGCATCCCCGAGTACGCCGGCGTGATCCGCAACGCCCCGATGTCGAACTGCAGTACCCCGGGCGGCTGCGGGAACAACGTGCCTGCATGCGCCTGCTCGTTGACCACTAGCGAGAAGATCACGAGGAACTGGCCGACCCCCAAGGTCGCGACGATGCTCATGAGTCGCGGCGCTTTGCGCAGACGGCGGATCACCACGACCTCAGTCGCCGCCCCGATGCCCCCTGCCAACAGGATCGCCAACGGCAGCATCAGGTAGTAGGGCATCCCGTAGCGGAGCACCACCAGGCCGAACACCGACGCGGCGAATGCGCCCACCTCGCCGTGTGCGAAGTTGATCACCTTGCTCGTGCGGTACACCAGCACCAGCCCGACCGCCAGCAGCCCGTACGTCAGTCCGGTGATCACCCCAAGCATGACCACCGGCAGGGCCAGCTCGAACCCCATGAGCGTCACGCTCACCGACGTGCCCTCCCGTCGGTGGTGCCCTTCGACGCCCCTTCGAGGAAGACTGCGCGGAGCAGGTCGTCGCGTGCGAGCAGATCGGCGGCTTTGCCGTCGAAGCGCATCTCGCCCTGCTCCATGAAGTAGGCGTGGTCGACCAGGGACAGGGCGATGTTGACCGACTGCTCGACGAGGATCACCGCGGTGCCGGTGGCGTTGATCTGACGGACCATGTCCAGCAGTTGCTCGACGATGACCGGGGCGAGGCCCAGCGACAGCTCGTCGATGAGCAGCAGTTGCGGTTTGAGTATCAGCGCCCTCGACAGCCCGAGCATCTGCTGCTCGCCGCCCGACAGCGTGGCGGCGAGCTGGTTGCGTCGTTCCCCCAGCCGGGGGAAGGCGGCGAAGCTCGCGTCGATCGCGGCATCGAGGGCCCTCGGTGACTTGTGCAGCGTGTAGCCGAACAACCGCAAGTTGTCGACCACGCTCATCGGGCCGAACACTGCCCGACCGCCTGGCACCTGGCTGATGCCCAGACGCATGCGACGTTCGGCGTCGAGGTAGGTGATGTCCTGGCCGTGGAAGCGCACGGAGCCAGTGGAGGGCAGACCCAATCCGGAGATGACGCGCAGCAGCGTGGACTTGCCCGCGCCGTTGACACCGAGCAGTGCGACGATCTCCCCGTGGTCGCAGGTGAAGTCGACGTCGAACAACACCTGCAGCTGGCCGTAGGAGAAGTCGATGCCGCGGCACGCCAGCATCGGCAGCTGTCCGCCCGCAGCGGTGATGCGCTGCACCTCGGTCTCTTCGATGACCTCGTCGATCATCCGGTCGAGGTCGGGCATGACCAGCTTCTTCGTCGTGCGGAGCACGAGCGAGCCGACGACCCCGGGGATCAGCAGCGACATGATGGTGCCGGTTACCCCGTAGCGCCTATCGATACCCGCCAAGAAGATGGCGCCGAGCATGCCGCCCACCCCGGCCAAGAACACCCCGGCCAACGCGCCCGCGTGGGGACGCATCCGGGAGGGAATCACCGACAACATCACCACCATCAAGGCGGGCCAGAAGATGGCGATCAGTCCCCACGCTAGTCCGAACAGCCCCACCATGAGCGCGAAGTTCGTTGACAAAGCGGCCGCCGAGATCACCACCACGGCCGCGGCTAACAGCACCGAAACCAGATCGATCAGCCGGCTCGGATCGCGTTGAAACATCCGCTCGCCGCGCTTGGCAAACGCCCATAACACAACCATCTGCACCGCGGAGATGAACGCGAAGAACAGGCCCCGCCCACCGGGCCCGAGGTTCCAACGCTCCTCGAGGAAGAAGAACAAGAACGTCTGGAACGGGATGAGCAGGACCCCGATGATCGCCATCGACGTGAGAATCCGCCGGATTGTTGGGATCATCAACAGGCGGCGGGCGATCTCGAAGAACCCCAGCTCGACGTCGGCCTTGGCCACCGCCTCGTCCGCGCCGTGGTGGCTCAGTACCGTCTGGCGGATCTGGTCGGTGTCCCACCGGCCGAATCCTGGGTCGCGCAACCGCAGGGCGAACAGTGTCGCCACCAGCGATGCGACACCCAGCATCACGAACACCCCCCGCCAGGTGAACGCCAACCAGCCGGCCAACAGCGCCACCGCCAAGGGGCCCACCACGCTGCCTGCCGAGTCGAACGCCTGGTAGTAGGTCAACCCCCGCACCCGCGCCTCGGGCGGGTAGTAGTCCATGATCAACGGTCGGTGCAACGCCGACTGCGCACCCGTCGTCAACCCGTCAAGTACCAAAACAAGCAGCAACCCCCAGATCAGGGTCACATAGCCCGATCCGATCGCCGTGATGCTCATCAACACCGCTGCTGACACCGTCAGCAACGCTCGGCGCGGCGCCTGCGCGAGCGCCGCCATCGGCAATGGACCTACCGTGAGTGCCAACGTCTTGACAGCCAGCGCCACCGCGATCGCGCTCTTCGACACTCCCAGAGCCGCGCTGATATCCGGTGCGAGCACCGCGAATGCGTGGCCGTGAAACGTGTCGATCACCGCCAGCAGACACAATGCCGCCATCGGATACACGCTCAGTCGCTCGCGCTTCAGCGTTTCCCGTAGCGGGGGCACATCCCCCGACGGCAACCCCGATATGCCCAGCTGGGCGCGAGCCTGCTCCCGAAGTTCCTCACGGTCTGCGGTGATCTCATCGACGAGCGCCTCAGCCTCGGCGAACGCCACCCGCTTCGTCGATGACTCGTCACCCCCCGTCTGCACCTGGGCCACCATCAACGACTCCTGACAACTTCGAACTCGACATCCCAGGCGCTCTCGCCGATACGCCGACCCTGCCCGTCGAGCAGCACGATGGTCACCTCATGCAGTTCCCGCCGATCATCTTCCCCCCGCGCCAGCGCCTCGATGACAAGCGACGACTCCGTCGTCACGAAGATGCGCCGACGCTCGAACCATTCTTCATCAGGGCAGCCCCGCGCCGCCACGCAGCCGTCGTCGTCGCGTGCATGCCACTCCAACGGCTCTCCCGGCGGCTGTGGCGCCCGGTCCACGAACACCCCGAAGAAGCCCGCATCCTCCGCGTCCTGCCCCGGCCCCGCAACCTCGAAGTCCTCAACTTCCCACTCGACGGTCACGGGCAGCCTCACCTGTGACCGCTCCTCCGGCGCGGTGATCTGCACCCGGTCGTCCCGGACGAAGTTCAACCCCTCCACCCCGCACGCCGCGAGGGAGAGATCCCCGATCAGGACCACCGTGGCCATGACGGCCCCTCTGGCCTTGAACGATCTCACGTCAACCTCTCCGCCGAGACCAGTCACGATCCCGATGGAGGGGATTCGACAGGCCGGCCGTCGTTCCTCCGCTTCTAGGACATCCGTCCACCACGCCGATGCCGAGATGGCGACCAGCGACCCAAAGCGCCGTGATCGCGACTGTTCGCGACTGTTCGCGCCTTCGAGCGCCAGTCCACAGTTCCCCTCTCGTAAGACGGCGGCTTCCAGGGCTGAGCTAGCGCGCCGGCAGCAAGTCACTCGTGTACTGAAAGCAGGTGCAGTCCTCCACGAACGCCAGGCGCCGGTAGGCGGCGGCGCCGTCGCGGCGCTGGTTCGCGAACGAGGTCCGCGGGGCCACCACGGAGGGGTACGAGTCACCCAGCGCATACAGGCCGGCCATGAGCCCTTCGGCACTCAGCGGCTCGCCGGCACCGCGACCCGCCGCCTGGAGCGAGAAGAACGTTTCACACATCTCCAACGCGAGGTACCGGCCGAACTGACTCGGGAGTTCGATGCCCTCCTGTTCCATCAGATCGATGCACCTCTTGAGGCCCGGGGTCGGCGGGGCATCCCCGACCGGCACGTCGAGCACCGGCGCGTACCCGATGCCGATCGCACCATGGAGCTGGCGTTCCGGGACGTTGGGGATCAGCCCCGCCTGGGGTCCGTTCAACGAGTGCAGGCCGTAGCGCGGTCGGTACTCCTGCGGGTCCGCCTGTCGCATGAACAGCGCTGCCAGGAGGGAAGTCTCCTCCAGGAACAGCACATGTGTCACGCCCCTGGTGTTGAATCGCAGGACGGCATTGCTGAGCTGGGCGGCAACCCCACTGACGTCGCTAACGGCATTCGGCTCGGTGACCTGCACCTCCTCCTCGATCTCGACGCCATGGCGAGCCAACGCCGGCTTGAGGTGCTGCTCCGTGGCTCGGTCGTAATGGCTCGGCTCGTAGCGAACCAACCCCAGCTTCACCTGGTCGACGACACCCGTCGGGCTGAAGAAGTCCTGGTCGGCCAGGTCCTCTGCCAGGGTGCGACTGATCTGGCCAAGGCCCATGGCGGGCACCTCGACCCATAGGGGGAACCGCTCGTACACGGCGGCGTCCATGTTGGTGTGAAACCCGCCTCGCCAGACCGGCACGCCGCGGTCGTTCAGGCATGCTCGGACCGAGTCCCGCGTGAAGTTGGTGTTGACGTGTGCGACGAACACCGGTTCGTCCTCGGTCCAGTAGGTGCACGCGGCCTGGAACTGCTGCTCCCATGTCTGGGCGCTGTTCTCCTCGACCTCGTAGATGACCGGCACGACCTCGCGGCCCGCCACCCCACCAGTCCTGTTCACTTCCTCGACGACGGCGCGCAGGATCTCGCGCTCGTCGCCCTGCTCAAGACCCGTACCCCCGACAGCGTTGTTCGCTGCGCCCGCGTCTTTCGACACCGGAAAACCGATCATGACCTGGGTCGCGGTGAACCCGCGCCCGCTCGCACGGGCGGTTGGAGCCCCAGGATCCGATGGACCCGTCCCAGGGGGAGCCCCGGGGTCGGATGGATCCGTCTCTCCCGAAGGGGCTGGGCCGTCTGGAGCGTCGCCTTGCGCGTCACCGCTTGCCCTTGGGACGTTCACCTGGAGATCTCCGCTGGAACCTGTGCCGTCTCCTGGTGCCCCAGGAGCCGGCCCCAGGCTCAGCTCGTCCTCGCCAGGAGCGACCGTCCCCTGGGCGGCGGGCACCCCAGCTTGTTGTGCCGTGGAGCCACATGCGGAGGCAAGGGCGATCGCCAGGAGAAACGCGAGCCCGCGCAGTCGTGTGGCGAACAGACTCATTGCTGCCCCGCTTGGTGGCTCATGGTGCGTCTGGTCTCGCCGTCAGACTAATCGATCGTTCGATACTGCGCAACCCGCGAGTGAGTGAGATCCTACGGGCGGGCCCTGTTGCCCGCCGACCAGTCGCGGTGGTGTCACGGGTGCGAGTATGCCCGCCCCGCCCGGGCGACCCGTCGTAAAGATATGTGAGACCGTCTTGACATATTAGTAAATAGATGTTTCCATACTGCGCATGGACGACACTCAACGACGCATCCTCGACGAGGTCGCCGCCGGCGCGCTCAGCCCCGACGACGCCGCGGCCCTGCTCCGCCAGCTGCGGGACGGAGCCGCGGCCGACGCCGCCGACGCCCCGCCGGCCACGAGGGACCCCGGGATCCGGACCCTCCGCGTCCGTTGCAGCCTGGCCGAGGTCCGGATCATCGGCGACCCCACGGTGGCCGGAGCGATCGCCGACGGACCCCACGAAGCTCGCACCGAAGGGCGCACCCTGGTTATCCAGGACCGCGTCGAGGGCCGCGGGTTCACGTTCGGTGCGCGCCGCGGGTTCGTCGGGATCGGGCGACGCAGCGGGCAACTCGAGGTCCGTGCCCACCCCGACCTCGATCTCGAGGTCGAACTAGCCGCCGGCGAGCTGACCGTGACCGGCATGCGGGGCCCGATCGCCGCCTCGGTCGCCGCGGGCAGCCTCGAGCTCGAAGGCTTCCGCGGTCCCCTCAAGCTCAAGCTCAAGGCCGGCACGGTCGAGGGCCGTGGTCGTCTCACCTCCGGCGCCTCGACGGTGCAGTGCAAGCTCGGCGAGGTGCGCCTGGACCTCGACGCCGACTCCGACGTCACCGTCACGGCCCGCGCCAAGGTGGGCGAGGTCCGCCTCCCCGACCGGCAGGGTGGCGCCGGCATCGACCTCAGGGAAGACCGCTACGTCTTCGGTCGCGGGACGGCCACGCTCGAGATCGACACGGCGGCCGGTGCGGTCGACATCCGGAGCCGCGGATGACCGGCCACCGGCACCGACAGGCACCACGGGACTGTCCGGTCTGTGGCGACGAACTGCTGCTCACCCGGCTCACGTGTGAGGAGTGCGACACTGAGCTGTCCGGGGTCTTCCAGGCGTGCGAGTTCTGCGCCCTCGGCGCAGCCGACCGCGAGCTCCTCCGCGTGTTCCTGGCCTCGCGCGGGAACCTCAAGGACCTCCAGCGCCACCTCGAGGTCAGCTACCCCACCGCCCGGGCGCGGTTCGCGGAGCTGCTCGAGCGGCTCGGCATCGAGGCCGCGGACGAGGTCGAGCCGGCGGAGTCGCGGGAGGAGCGTGACCGTGCCGTCGCCATCCTCGAGGCCCTCGCCAGCGGCGAGCTCGATGCGGACGAGGCCGCCCGACAGCTCGAGGAGCTGGCATGACGATGCTCGTCGCGGAGGACGTGCGCAGGTCCTACGGGGACCATCGCGTGCTGGACGGACTCGACCTGACCGTCGAGGCCGGCGAGATCTGTGGTCTGCTGGGGCCGAACGGAGCCGGCAAGACCACGTTCGCGTCGATCGTCGCGGGGCTCCTGCGTCCCGACGCCGGGCGTGTGCTCGTCGGCGGCCACGACGCCACCGCCGACCCCATGACCGTCCGTCGCTCGCTCGGCTACGCGCCGCAACAGCTCGGCGTCTACCCGTTGGCGACGGTTCGCGAGAACCTCGGCCTCTTCGGTGAGCTCGCGGGGCTCCGCCGGCGCGACCTGCACGCGCGCATCGAGCAGGTCGGTGGGGCACTGGGGTTGCTCCCGCTCCTCGATCGCATCGCCGGCATGCTGTCCGGTGGTGAACAGCGCCGGCTGCACACGGCGATGGCGCTGCTGCACCGGCCCGCTCTCGTCCTGCTCGACGAGCCGACCGTCGCCGCGGACGTCCAGACCCGCGCGATGCTGCTGGAGTTCGTGCGTGACCTGGCGGACGAGGGGACCGCCGTCTGCTACTCGACCCACTACCTCCCGGAGATCGAGGTCCTGGACGCCACCGTGGCGCTGCTCGCCGACGGTCGCATCCGCGCCCAGGGGTCGGTCGCGGAGCTCGTCAACGCGCACGGCGCCACCTACATCGAGCTGCGGTTCGACGGTCCGGCACCGGACCAGATCGGCGATCACGCGCTGACGGTCGACGGCGATCGGGTACTCGTCCCCAGTCGCGAGCCCGCGCTCGACACCGCCCGGGTGGTCGCTGCGCTCGGTGCCGATGCTCCCCGTCTCCTCGGCCTCGAGATCGTGCGCCCCAGCCTGGAGTCGGTGTTCATCGAGCTGACCGGTCGCCGACCGGCGGACGACGCCCCGGAGGTCGAACGTGTCGCTGGCTAGCTCCGTCGTGCTCGCCCGGCACGAACTGCGGCTGTTCCGCCGAGAGCCCGGCATGCTCGTGCAGATGGTGCTGATGCCCATCGTGATGATCGCCTTCCTCACGCCCGCCTTCGGCCCGGCCCTGGCCGAGGCCGGCTACGAGGGCGCCACCGGTGCCGAGCAGGCCGTGCCCGGGATGATCGTGATGTTCAGCTTCTTCGGTGCGGGACTCGTCGGCTTCGGCTTCTTCCGCGAACACGGGTGGGGGACCTGGGACCGGCTGCGCTCCAGCCAAGCGCGATCGTTCGAGATCGTCGTCGGCAAGGCCGTCCCCACCTTCCTGCTGGTCCTGTCGCAGCAGCTCATCCTGTTCCTCGCCGGGGTGTGGCTCTTCAGGCTCGAGATCCGCGGATCCGTCCTCGGCGTCGCCCTCGTCTCGGTCGCGTTGGCGCTTTGCCTCCTCGCCGTCGGCGTCGTGTTCGCGGCGTTCCTGCGATCGACGCAGGCGCTGAACGCACTCAACAGCATCACGGTGATGACGCTCGCGGGCCTGGGCGGGGCGTTCACCCCGATCGAGGCCCTGCCGGGCTGGGCGCAGGCCGTCGCACCGGCGACCCCCACGTACTGGGCCATGGTGGGGTACCGGGCGGTCGTGCTCGAGCCCGGCGGCGTGGTACAGACCCTCCAGCCGATCGCGGTGTTGCTCGCTTTCGCGGCGGTGCTGTCGGCCATCGCGATCCGACGGTTCTCGTTCTCCGAGGCCAAGATCTACACGGGCTAGCCGCTGGCACCGACGGTCCGGGCCACACGACGACGATGGCACCCCGGTCGTGCGTCCCGCACCATCCCGCCGTCAGCCGCAACCCCCCCCGGCCACAGATGGCACTGACCTTAACCGGCCCAGATGGCCGCGCGAGTGGTTCTTTCGACCATGTGGATAACGGACGTCCTGAAGATCGGAACCGTCGAGTCCAGAGGCACCAGCTCGAAGGCGCGCGCAAAGTGTGAGCGCGGGAGTCCGCGGTTGGTGCGGTCGGGCGCAACCACACGCGCAGCTGCGAGGATGCGTCCGCGGCGAACTCGCGCGCTTCGGCGCGTCGTCCACACGCGCGATCACCGCCAACGACTGCAGGACGGAGTCGTGGAGTCGTGCGGCGGATTCGGCACGTTCCACAGCGACCGCCCGCTCGCGCTCGGCTGCGGTGACCTCCTCACGCAACGCGCTGCGTTCCTGCTCGCCCCGCTGCACGATCCGGACCAGCCACAGCAACGCGAGGCCTCCGAAGACGAACACCAGGATCGTCCCAACACTCGCGCCGACGGTGTGCAGGTCAGACAGCAGGCCGCGCGCGAGCGTCACCCAGCGACAGCACAGCCACAGTGATGATGACGGGCGTGCGACGACCGGTCAGCGCGGCGGCGGCGAGGCTGACGAACGGGGCGCCACCGGCGACGGACCAGCCGTCCGTCCCGGCGGCCGGGCCGAGCAGTTCCGTGCCAACGACAGAGGGGGACGTCCCGTCAGGGGCGGGCGAGACGCGTGTCGGTCACCCCGGACGGGTCGCAGCTGGAGTGATAAGACGTGCCGGGTCTGCCAAGCGTCGAGAACCTCACCCCGACACCGCCGTCGCTCGCGTCGGCGCGACGATTCCCCCAGGATTCCCCCAGCCTGAGGGCAGTAGATGCCGCCCAGGGCCGCTCGCTGCCGCTACCTTCCGGACCGATGACTCGAGGGGAACATGCGCAGAAGGGCTCAGAGACACGGAAACCGGCGCTTTCGCGCCGGGATCGTGTGGAGCGGACGACGGGATTCGAACCCGCGACCCCCACCTTGGCAAGGTGGTGCTCTACCAGCTGAGCCACGTCCGCGTGAGCAGACGGGAGACTACCGACTCGCCGCGTAGCGCCTCAACCCGCCCTGTCGACTCCGCTCTAGTTGTCGCCGAGGTGTCACGCCCCGCTGGAGCCGAACCCCCCCGCCCCTCGCTCGCTTCGAGGCAACTCGTCCACCTCGACCAGCCGGGCCTGGGCGACGCGCTGTAACAGCAGCTGGGCGACACGATCGCCCCGCTCGATCCGAACCTCCTCTGCGCCGAGGTTGACCAGCAGCACCTTGACCTCGCCGCGGTAGCCGGCGTCGATCGTGCCGGGGGCGTTGATGAGCGTGAGCCCCTCCCGGATGGCGCGCCCCGACCGCGGGTGCACGAGGCCGACCCATCCCGGCGGGATCGCGACGGCGATCCCGGTCGGGCACGCGCCCCGCTCCCCCGGCCCGAGGACCAGCGGCTCGGACGCTGACAGGTCGAGACCCGCGTCGCCGGGGTGGGCGTAGGTCGGCAGCGGTACGTCAGCCGCGAGTCGGGTGACCTTGACGTCGACCTGCTCCACCGCACCTCCTTGCCTGACGTCGCTCGACAGTAGCCTCGTCGCGCCGTGCCCTAGCCGCGACGGATCCCGTGCCGCCCCGACTCACCCGCCTGCTCATCGCCGGCCTCGTCGCCGGCCTGGTCGTGCTCGGCGTGGTGCAGGTCCGCAGCGAGCAGCATGCGCGCGTCGAGGCCGAGCTCGCCGAAGCCAGCTTCGCCTACTCCCAGGCGCTGTCGGCGCGGGGCGACGAGCTGTTCGCCCCGACCCAAGCTGCGAGCCAGCACCTCGCCGCGCTCGAGCACACCCTCCAGGAGCACCTGACCCTCACCGAGCGGCTGCTGGACGCCGTGATCTCCGACCGCGAACGGCTGGAGTCGGAACTGCAGGAGGCTGCCGTCGCCCTCGAGCTTGCATCGCAGCTGGAACCGCCTGAGGTCCCGCGCCACCTCATCGGCACTCCGGGGGCACAGCTCGCGGACGAGCTCACCTCCTTGCGGGAACGGGCCGCCGACCTCGCGACCCAGCTCCGCGAGCTGACCGAAGTATCGCAGCGGTGGAGCAGCGCACTGGTGATGCTCGAGCAGCGAGCGCGTGCCTACGTCGAGCTGGTCGAGTCGCACGACCCCTCCACCGACCCGCAGGAGCTGGCCGAAGCCTGGAGGGCCGAGCGCGCCCCGCTCCACGCCTACCTCGACGCGACCTCACGAGCAGTGGAGGTCGACGGTCTGGAACCGTACGCGATGGCGCACCGCGACTACGTCGAGGCCAACCTCGCGTGGGTCGACGAGGCCGTCGGCTTGCTCGAGGCGGGCGAGCTCGACGCCTACAACCGGCGCTACGAGGAGCTGTTCGGCGGCCCGGATCCGTTCGGGTTCACCGCGGCGACGACCGCCGGGGCGGAGGTGGCCCTCGACCGCGGTGCCGTCGCAGCGAGCCGTGCTGCACGTCGGATGGCGGTGGCACTGCTCGACGACCTCGCGAAGCTGCGGCGCCGCATCCCGGCGGTCCTCGCGCCGGCGCCTTCGCCCAGCGCAACCTGACCACCCGGACCCCCAGGACGTCAGGCCTTGCGCAGCTCCGAAGGCGGCTCGACCGGGTCGCGCCTGCGCGCGAGCTGCGAGTGCGTGTCAGCGGCCTCGGCGGAGCGCTCGAGCTCCTGCATCGCATCGATGAGGAACCCGGTCGCGTTCTCGATGTCGGGCAGCGTGTCCCAGTCGGCGGTGAACCCGAAGTTGAGCCAGCCATCGATCGACACGATCCCGACCGCGTAGGTGTGGTTGGGGGCGAGCGGCGTGAACGGGAACGCCCCGACCAGCCGCGCCCCGAGGCAGTAGATCGGGATCTGTGGCCCAGGGACGTTGGTCACCAGGAAGTTGAACAGCCGCGCGCGAGCGGCCAGCCGGGACGCGGCGGCGTGGATGGTGGGCGGGGCGAACTGGGTCAGGCCGATGAGGAAGTCCGCCCCGACGGCGTGCTGGTTCTGCTTGACCTCGCCCATCGCCTCGCTGCACACGCGGAGGCGCTCCACCGCGTCCATCTCGAACATCGGCAGGGAGACGAACACCGAGGCGACCTTGTTGCCAAGCTCCGCGCGCTGGTCGTCGACGCGGACGCTGACCGGAACCATCGCCTTGAGCCACAGCCCTTCGGTGTCGGTCCCGCGCGAGCGCAGGAACCTCCCCGTCGCGTCAGCGGTGATCGCGAGCACGACATCGTTGACGGTCGTGTCGTAGGTGTTCTTGACCGCCTTCATCCGCTCCAGCGCCATCCGCTGGACCGCGAAGCGGCGGTGCTGGCCGGGTGCGCGGTTGAGCGGGCTGTGGGGAGCGGGCCGCGGGAGGTTGGACGACAGCACACCGACGACGCCCCGCCCCACCCGCAGCGCCTTGGCCGCGGCGGCGCCCGGGGCCGCGGCGAGCCGGCGGCTGGCGTCGACGATGCCGCGCGGCGCGGTGACCAGGTCCTTGACCGCGTCCCAGGCGAGTTCGAAGTCGGCGGGGGGAGGTGCGGGGCTCCAGGGCTCGGGTGCCGGCACGTCGGTGGCGGAATCGGGTGAAACGTCGAGCATCACGGTGGCGATGTCGATCCCGGCCACGCCGTCGATCATGGCGTGGTGGTTCTTGCCGAGGATGGCGAAGCGGTCGCCCTCGATGCCCTCGATGACGTACAGCTCCCACAGCGGCCGGTTGCGGTCGAGCTGGCGGCTGAGGATCCGCGCCGAGTACTCCATCAGCTGTGCCATCGTCCCCGGCACCGGGAGGGCGGCGTGGCGGACGTGGAAGCTGAGGTCGAACGACGAGTCGTCGATCCAGATGGGGTTGTGCAGGTTCACCGGGGCGTAGGCGAGCTTCTGCCGGTAGCGCGGCACGAGGTGCAGCCGCGAGCGGACCAGCCGCAGGAACTGGCCGAAGTCGAAGTCGGGCACGTCGCGGCCGTCGAAGAGGAAGAGGCCACCCACGTGCATGTGCACGGTGGACGTCTCCATGTGCAGGAACGACGCGTCGAGCGAGGTCAGCCGGTCACCGTGCCCTGCGCCCACGATGGGCCCTCCGGTCGGATCACCCCGAGCTTAGGGGTCCACGCGGACCCCCACCGCCTCAGCCTCCGGCCAGGTCGCCATCGATCCGGCTGGCGACCACGCCGTGTCCGCCGACGACCACTGCGGGCAAGCCCTGGTGGGCGTCGAGCCACCGGCCCGTGGACGTGGCGGGGACGAGGGTGGTGACGCCCAGCTGGGGCGCCCCGACGGTCGCCCCGTACACCGAGGCGGCGAGGGCGAACGACCAGGCACCGGGGCGGAAGATGTCGTCGATCAGCGCCGCACGCACCGGCGGCGCGTCGGAGCGGCTCCACAGCTGCTCGGCGATGGCGACGGCGGTGTCGTCGCGGACGGCACCGGCCACGCGCGTCACGCGAGCGCCGTCGATCGCCCCAGCCGCCGCGGGCGAGACCGCGACGGGGCCGCCCAGCACGAGCACCTCCGCGACGCCGTTGCCGCCCCCCTCGATCCACGCCTCGACGCCGGGTGCCAGCGCCTCGGGCCGCGTCAGCAGCACCGGGTGACGGGACGCGGCGGCGTACGAGCCCACGGCGATCGCGTCGGCCCAGCCGGCGGTCCCATCGGGGAAGGCACGCGCCAGCAGCACTGTCGAGGCATCGCCGCCGTCGGCGATGACGGCATCGGCGACGGCCACGGCGGTCGCCACCCGGTCGTCACCGCCGTGGCGTGCGACCGTGTAGCCGGCGTCCTGAAGCGACCTCGCGACGTGCTCCGACAGCGCGGCGGGACCGCCCACGAGGTGGACCGTGCCCTGACCACCCAGAAGCCGATCGATCTCGGTGCGGACACGCTCGTCGAGACGGGAGTCCGGGCCGCCGGGGTTGAGCAGGATCGGAGCTTCGGTCCCGGCCAGCGCGGCCGCGGCCAGCGCGTCGGGGTACTTGTCGCTGCGCGTGAGCACGACCGCGTCGACGGTGCCGTCATCGGCGGTGCCGTCGTCGGTCTCGCGCTCGGGCGGCAGGAGCATGCCGGTCACCTCACCCCCGTCCTCGCCGGACGGGCGACCGACGTGGTCGTCGAAGAGCACCCGGGACAGCTCGATGGCGGCGGCGACGGGGTCGTCGGTGGCGGCCAGCCGCTCGACCTCGCGAGGCGCGGCGGAGCGCCACGGACGCCACACCTCCGAGCGGCCGGCGGCGACCTGCCAGCCGTTGATCGTCAGCAGCGCGAACAGGTGGAACTCGCGCTCGGCGCAGTCGTGCAGCCGCGCGGTGCGATCGAAGGTCGCGATCGCCCGGCCGTCCACATCGCCCACCGGGGCGGTCTGCACGTGATGTGCGGCGAGGCCGCCCTCGATGGTGCAGACCGCGAACAACCCGACCTCCGCCCGGGCGTCACCCGGCGAGACACCCGACAGCGAGATCGATACCTGCGGGTCGGCGTTCGACTCCAGCGCGTACGGGGCGCGGCCGTCCCAGGTCAGACCGAAGCCCTGACGCCAGTCGACGAGCGCGTAGTCCTCCAGCGCGCGGTAGTGGTGGGCGAGGATGTCGGCCGCCGACCAGCCGTTCGCGGCCTGCTCCATCGCCACGAACTGATCGAGGTGGCGCCCCGGCGTGAAGCTGTCGCACGACCGCGAGCAGTACTGGGCGAACGCCGGCGCGCCCCGCTCTTCGAGGCGCAGGTGCCACGACGCGTCCACCAGGGCATCGGTGCGCGCGTCACGCTGGGAGTTGCCGGGGATGTAGTGCTGGTGGCGCCCGTCGTCGAAGACGTCGCACTCGGCCGTCGTCGGATGCTCGACGTGGTACCAGGCGAAGCTCCTGACGGCGACGGCGCCGGCCTGGAGGTACGCGTCCGCGCCGTTCTCGCCGAACTCGTAGGGCACGACCCACTTGACGTACTCGTCGAAGGCGACGGTCACGGGCCCTCCGTCGGTGCAGACCCGGATCGTGGCGGGAGGCACCAGGTCGGCCGGCACCCCAGCGGCGACCCCGGTGGCCGGCGCCAGCACCGCGACCACCGCGAGCGCGAGCACCAGCGGCAGCTGCGCACGCACGCGCGGGAGCGTCGGTGGTCGGAGCGCGGTGAGGATGACAGCCTCGCGGGAGGTCGGGTCCGGGGGTGGGAGCACGCGGGGGCTCGGGTACGGGCGGCTACGGTAGTCGCCGCGCCGGGGTGGACGTGAACCGCGCCCAACGGACCAGCGTCAGCTATGACGTCGGCGTCGCAGGGCGTGGGCCGGACCCGCCGCGACCGGGCGGGCCCGGTAGATCGGAGGGAGCCGCGTGGAGAGCCTGCTGGAGCGCGTCGGGGACGTCTTCGGCGGCGGGTCGCTGACACCGATCCTGATCGTCGCCGGTGTGATCGCGCTGTTCATCGCGTACAAGGCGGTCAAGCTCGTCATGCGGCTGATCGCGCTCGGCATCGGCGCCGCGTTCCTCCTCGGCACCGCCCCGTGGTCGGGCGCCCCGCCGGTGGAAGGTGCGGAGGCGGCGTGCGCGGAGGCCGCCGTCGCCGAGGCGCTGTCGAGCTGGCAGCTGACGATCACCAAGCGCACGACGGTCAGCGAGCTGTCAGGCGACGCCGCCTGCGAGGGCGACCGCAGCGGCCTGGCGTCCGGCACCGCGACCGTGAAGCTGCGCACGTTCTTCGACATCCCCTTCCAGACCTGGCGGGTCGACTCCAGCGGGGCCAGCGCCACCTCGCTCGGGTGACGGGGCCGTGCTCTTGGTGGTCGCCGCCACACCCCGCGAGGCCGCTCCGCTGGTGTCGTCGCTGGTCGACCTCTCCCCTGCCACGGTCCACGGCGTCGCGGTCGGCGCCGGCTCCATCGCGGGCATCGACGTCGCTCTCGCCACGACCGGCATCGGCCGCGCGGGCTGCGCCTTCGTCCTCTCGCGACTGCTGCTCAGCGAGCCCAACGCGGTCGTCCAGGTCGGCGTCGGCGGGGCGTTCGAGTCTGCGCTGGACGTCGGTGAGGTCGCCCTGGCGACCACCGACACCTACGCCGACCTCGGCGTGCGCAGCGAGGACGGCTGGATCGGCCCCGCACAGCTGGGCTTCCCGCTCGTCGAGCGCGACGGCGCGGTCCACGACGCCACCTTCCCCTGCCACCCCGAGGCCACGGCGGCGGCGGCGAGTGCGCTCGGTGCAGCGACGGGACCGTTCGTGACGCTCGAGACCGTGACCAGCAGCGACGACAGCGCCGGCGACCTCGTCGCGCGCTACGCCCCGCTGGTCGAGTCGATGGAGGGCGCCGCGGCCGCCCACGTGTGCTCGCTCACCGACACCCCGTTCGTGCAGATCCGCGCCGCGTCCAACGTCGTCGGCCGTCGCGACCGCGCGGCGTGGCGTCTCGACGACGCCATCACGGCCGCTGCCGAGGCCGCCCGTCGTGTCCTGCCCACCATCGCAGAGGTGACCGCCCCGTGAAGGACCTGGAGCTCGGTTACTCCCCCTGTCCCAACGACACCTTCATCTTCCACGCGCTGACGCACGGGCTCGTCGAGGTGGGCGACGTCACCGTCCGCGAGGTGCTCGAGGACGTCGAGACGCTCAACCGCTGGGCGACCGAGGCGCGGCTCGACCTGACCAAGATCAGCTACCACGCCTACGGCCACCTCCGCGACGAGTACGTCGCGCTCCGGGCCGGTGGGGCGATGGGGCGGGGCGTGGGCCCGCTGCTGGTGGCGCGCGACGGGATGCTCGATGTCGAGCAGGCGACCATCGCCATCCCGGGGCGGCTCACCACGGCGACGCTGCTGCTGCGGATGCTGGTCCCGCAGGAGGTCATGACCGTCGAGATGCGCTACGACGACATCGAGGCAGCGGTCGCGCACGGTGACGTCGACGCGGGCCTGATCATCCACGAGTCGCGCTTCACCTACCGCCAGCACGGGCTGACGGCGGTGATGGACGTGGGCGAGCGCTGGGAGGAGGAGACCGGCCTGCCGCTGCCGCTCGGCGCCATCCTCATCCGCCGCAGCCTCGGTGACGACGTCGCCGAGGCGGTCAACGACGGCATCCGCCGTTCGCTCGAGTACGCCCAGCAGCACCCGGACGAGTCCGCCCGCTACGTCGCCGAGCACGCCCAGGAGTCCGATCCCGAGGTCACGCGGGCCCACATCGAGCTGTACGTCAACGACTTCTCCCTCGACGTGGGCGACGAGGGAGAGATGGCGGTCGCCGAGCTGTTCGCCCGTGCCGAGGAGCAGGGCCTGCTGCCTCCGAACAACGCCCCGCTGTTCGCGGGGAACCCTCCCTGAGCGTGACCGCGTGACGCCCGTCACTCCTCCTCGGAGGTGGGACCTTCGAGCCAGCGCACCACGAGCGGACGCTGCGTCCCAAGGCCGCGGAGCCGCACCGGCGGGATGCGCTTGACGTCGAACAGCTCCTCGAGGTCGTCCTGCAGGGTCGGGTCCGCGAGCAGCGACCACGGGCGGGCGCGGTCGGTCAAGCGAGCGGCGAGGTTCACGGCGGAGCCGTAGTAGTCGCCCTCACGGACCAGGACGGGGCCGGAAGCGACGCCGGCCCGCAGGGGGGCCTCCTCGAGCGCCTCGATCGGCCGCACCAGGTCGAGCAGCACCCGCACGAGGGTGACGGTGTCCGGGGCGACGAGCATGGCGGCGTCGCCGAGGTACTTGACGACCGCGACCTCGAGGGCGGATGCGGCCACCTCGATGACGCGCGACTCGAAGCGGTCGAGGACCTCGTCGAGTCCCTGGGGGTCGATGCGCGCCGACAGGGCGGTGTAGCCGACGACGTCGACGAAGCCGACCGCGATGTCGATCTCGGGCTCGTGCCCACGTGCTGCGAGTGCGGCGACCTCGGTGCTGAGCACGTGCTCGAGCACCATGCGGTAGGTGGCCACGACGAGCTTCTCGGAGATGGGTTCGAGCCGCCGCGCCATCTCGGCGAGGGCGACCGCGACGGTGAGGTCGTCGGCGCCGGACTGCCGCAGCGGGATCACCAGCTCGTCGCGGATCAGCGCGAGGTCGCTCATCGCCATCGACCACGCCGCCTGACCGCGACTGCGCGTGCCACGGATGACGGTGTCGACGGGGATGGTCTCGAGCAGCTTGGCGACCTCCCGGGCCCACTCGAGCTCGTTGCGTCCGTAGCGGTCGACCACTGGCAGGCCGAGCGCGGCACGGATCTCGCCGAGCACCGACTCCGGTACGCCGGACTTGCCCGCGATGCGGGCGAGCGTGTAGCTGCGCCGATCGGAGAACAGTTGCTGGGTCAGCACCAGCGGGACGCGCCCCGTGCGCACCGCCCGACGGGCCTCGTCCTCGTCGACGCCGAGGCTGACGAGGGCCTCGATCGTCTCCTCGTCCTCCTCGGTGAGTTCGACCGCGGAGTCGGCGATGGCGTCCGCGACGAACGCGGGGAGCTCGCCCGTGATCTCCGCCGCGCGGGGACGGTCCCGCGCGTGCGCAGGCACATGGTCGTCGACCACGGTCGCTCCTACCTCCTCGGAAAGTGACGCCGCCCCGATCGGGGCGGCGTCAGGGTAGAGAGGGTAGGGGCGGAGCGGGCTACCTCAGATCGTCGAGCAGCTGGATCGACGTCTCGAGGACGTGGTCGCCGGTGCAGTGGTCGATCGCGTAGCTGTCCTCGTAGTTGACGATCAGCACGCCCCCGGCGACGAAGCCCAGGCCCTGTTGACCGACCATGCTCATCTCGAAGTCCTGCGGCATGTAGCCCAGCGAGTCGTTGGTCTGTCCGATCGGCATCGTGACCAGCGCCCCGGACTTCTCCTTGATCGTGTTGGTGAGGTTGGCGAACACCTCACCTGGCGCGGTGGTCAGCGCGAACTGGGTGCCGATGCGCGCCGCCGAGACCGGCAGCTCGACACCGAAGGCCGACGCCGACGTGCACGGGGCGGAGTCGGGTTCCTTGCCGGTCCGGATCGATACCGGACCGGGCACGAACTCGCGGTCGAAGAAGCCGGGGAGGCCGAGGGCGGACAGCGGGGCGTTGGTCACCGGCTGGACCCACGTCGCGCCGGCCACGCGGACGTCGTTGTCGGTCAGCGTCGTGCCCGCGCCGATCTCGGGGACGCGCTGCGCCAGCGCGTGACCCATGGCGGTGCCGCCGCGGGTGGACATGTTGCCCAGGCCGGTCATGAAGTGCAGGCCGATCCCGCCGAAGCGCTGCTCGACGGTCGTCGCGAAGACCCCCGGCCAGTCCGCGTGCGCTCGGCTGGCACCACTGCCGCGGGTGGTCGGGTGCCCGGCGAAGGTTCCGACGGTGGCGATCGTCTTGCCGGTCTCAGCGTCGAGCGCGCGCAGCCAGGACAGCTGCTGCTCCTCTGCCGAGCGGTAGGTGTCGCGGCGCTCGCTGTTGTGCGCGCGTGCCTCCTGCTCACCGATCTCGACGACCGCGGGGCGAGCAGCCTCGACGGCGCCACGGACGCTCTCGCGGATGGCATCGACGGTCTGCGCCATGTACCAGTCGGGCACGAACCCCCAGCCCCCGAGGTAGTCCATGGCGCTGTGGGCGTGGGTCGCGTGGATGATGATGCCGGCCGGGTCGACGTCGAGCTCGACGCCCAGCTCCTGCTGGAGCTGCTTGATGCCGCAGTCGTCGCACTTGCTCTGGTAGTCGTACAGGTAGCCCTCGGCGTCGATCACCGTGAGGACGAAGGTGTCGTCACCGTCGCTGAGCGCGACCGAGCGCACCCACAGACCGTTGCCGGTGGTGGGATCGCCGTCCTCACCGAAGCCGCTGTCCTCGTAGCCGGGATCGCCGGGCGCGAGATCCCACTCGGTGAGTGGGTTCATCGGTCCGAGCCCGAAGCCACCGCTGTAGATGCAGTCGGGGTTCTCCGGCCACGGGCTCGTGGTCGAGGTGACGAGGTGCGCGTGCTCGGGGTCCTCGACGAACTCCTCGAAGAACGAGTCGGACAGCGTGGCGCACTTGCCGTGGTCGGTCTCCCAGCGCGCCCCGGGGAACTCCTCCTCGTACGCCTCCGGGTCGGGGTACAGCGACACCTTGTGCGCCCCGACGAGAACCTGGCCGTCCTGGAGGGCGGCGCTGTCGAGCAGCTCGTCGAGCCCGGAGGTGTCGAGGCCCGGCGCGGCGGCGTCGGCGGCGACGTCGGGCGCCCTCGGGGCGGTGTCGGCCCGCTCGGCCGCGGTCACCTCGGTGGGGGTGAGTGGAGCGGTCGGGGCGGTCACTGTGCCGGCGACGGCGCCCGCGACGGGCACGGCAGCCGCGAGCGCGGCGACGAGGAAGCGGCGTGCGTGGCGACGGAGGTTCATATCTGGGCGTCCTGGACGTTAGGTCGGAGGGTGGGCTTGACGGCCTTGTCACCGCTTCGACGCCCGGGGCGCGAACTCCTGCTAGCGCACGCGCGGGGCCTTCGGCTCGGCGGTGCAGCGGGGCGGGCGGCGTCGGGTCAGCGGGGCGCCATGCGGAGGGCGCCGTCGAGGCGGATGACCTCCCCGTTGAGGTAGTCGTTCTGCGCGATGTGCAGGACCAGCGCCCCGAACTCGTCGGGGCCGCCGAGTCGGGGCGGGTTGGGGATCGCCGCGGCGAGCTCGTCGCGGGCCTCCTGCGGCAGCATCGCCAACAGGGGCGTGTCGAACGTGCCCGGCGCGATGGTGACGACGCGGATCCCGTAGCGGGCGAGGTCCCGTGCCGCCGGGAGCGTCATCCCGACGATCCCGCCCTTGCTGGCGCTGTATGCGGCCTGGCCGATCTGGCCCTCGAACGCCGCGATCGACGCGGTGTTGACGATCACCCCCCGCTGGCCATCGGCGTCCGGGTCGCGCTCGGCCATCCGTACGGCCGCCAGACGCAGCACGTTGAACGTGCCGACGAGGTTGATCTCGACCACGAGCTTGAACTGGTCCAGATCGTGGGGGCCATCACGGCCGACGATCCGCTGGGGCGGGCCGATCCCGGCGCAGCTCACCGCGATGTCGATCCCGCCGAACCGTTCCGTGGCGAGATCGAGGGCGTCGGTCACGGCGTCCGGGTCGCGCACGTCCGCCGGGGCGAACGCGGCGCGATCCCCCAGCTCGGACGCTCGGTCGGCACCGGCCGACTCCGGCAGGTCGAGCAGCACCACGTTCGCGCCCGCCCCGTGCAGCGCCCGCGTCGTCGCGTTGCCGAGACCTGACGCTCCGCCGGTGACGATCGCCGTCCGACCCGACACGTCCACGCACGCCTCCTCGTCGTTGGCGGGCGAGGGTAGAGGTGCGGAGGTCGGCGGTGTCGCAGCGGCGGGGTACGGTCGGGGCGTGCCCGACCACCCCGCCACCCCGACCGGCCCGCACGCCGTCCTCGACGAACTCGGGTTCTCCGAGCCCGTCCGGACCTGGTTCGCCACCACCTTCGCGGAGCCCACCCCGGCACAGTCGCGGGGCTGGCCCGCCATCGCGTCCGGCGAGCACAGCCTGATCCTCGCCCCGACCGGCTCGGGCAAGACCCTGGCCGCGTTCCTGTGGACCCTCGACCAGCTCACGCGCGAGCCGCCTCCTGACGACGACCGGCGCCTGCGGGTCGTCTACGTGTCACCGCTGCGAGCGCTCGCCGTCGACATCGACCGCAACCTGCGCGCCCCGCTGCGCGGCGTCGCCCTCGCCGGCGAGCGCCTCGGCGTCGACGTGCACGCCCCCGAGGTCGCGATCCGCACCGGCGACACCCCCGCGGATAAGCGCCGACGCATCCAGCGCCACCCCCCGGACATCCTCATCACGACGCCCGAGTCCCTCTTCCTCATGCTGACCTCGAAGGTGCGCGAACGGTTCGCCTCGGTCGACACCGTCATCATCGACGAGATCCACGCGGTCGCCGGGACCAAGCGGGGGGCGCACCTGGCGCTGTCGCTGGAACGGCTCGAGGAGTTGACCGACCGGCCCCCGCAGCGCATCGGTCTGTCCGCGACGCAGAAGCCCCTCGACGAGATCGCCCGCTTCCTCGGCGGGTCGCGCTGGATCGAGGACGACCGGCTCGAGGCCCGCCCCGTCACGATCGTCGACGCCGGAGTCAGCAAGGAGCTCGACGTCGAGGTCGTCGTGCCGCTGCAGGACATGGGCGACCTGGGGTCGGTGATCCCGGACACCGACGGACCCGCCGCGAGCGGACCGACCCGCAAGAGCATCTGGCCCGCCATCCACCCCCGCCTGCTCGAGCTGGTCAAGCAGCACCGCTCGACCCTCGTGTTCGTCAACGCCCGGCGTCTCGCCGAGCGCCTCGCGGCGCGTCTCAACGAGCTCGCGCTCGAGTCCGACGACGAGGAGTCGGCCGCGCTGGCCGGGCTGGTCGCCGCCCACCACGGTTCGCTGAGCCGCGAGCGCCGCACCGACATCGAGGACCAGCTCAAGGCCGGTCACCTCCGGGCGCTGGTCGCGACCAGCTCCCTCGAGCTCGGCATCGACATGGGCGCCGTCGACCTCGTGGTGCAGGTCGCCTCCCCCGGCTCGGTCGCGCGGGGTCTGCAGCGCATCGGTCGTGCGGGACACCAGGTCGGCGAGCCCAGCCGCGGCAAGCTGTTCCCCAAGTACCGCGGTGATCTGGTCGAGACCGCGGTCGTCGTCCAGCGCATGCTCGACGGGCAGATCGAGGCGACGCGCTACCCACGTAACCCTCTCGACGTGCTGGCCCAGCACGTCGTCGCGATGGCGGCGATGGACGAGTGGACGGTCGACGACCTCGCCCGCGTGGTCCGCCGCGCCGCCAACTTCACCGAGTTGACCGACGAGGTGCTCCACGCCGTCCTCGACCTGCTCGCGGGCCGCTACCCGTCCGAGGAGTTCTCCGAGCTGCGCCCCCGCATCGTCTGGGACCGCATCGGCAGGATCGTCCGTGGCCGCCCCGGTGCGCAGCGGCTCGCCGTCACCAACCCCGGCACCATCCCCGACCGCGGCCTGTTCGGCGTGTTCCTCCCCGACGGCACGCGCGTCGGCGAGCTCGACGAGGAGATGGTCCACGAGAGCCGCCCCGGCGAGACCTTCATCCTCGGAGCGTCCACCTGGCGCATCGAGGACATCACCCACGAGCGTGTTGTCGTCACCCCCGCCCCCGGCGAGCCCGGGAAGCTGCCGTTCTGGCACGGCGACGGCCCGGGGCGGCCCTACGAGCTGGGCCGCGCCATCGGGGCGTTCGTCCGCGAGGTCCGGGCCGCCCCGCGCGACGAGGCGCTCGCCACGCTGCAGCGGCACCACGGCCTCGACCCGTGGGCGGCCGGCAACCTCCTCGACTACCTCGACGAGCAGGCCGAGGTGACCGGTTCGGTCCCCGACGACCGCACCGTGCTCGTCGAGCGCTTCCGTGACGAGATCGGGGACTGGCGCGTGTGCATCCACTCGCCGCACGGGGCGCAGGTACACGCCCCGTGGGCGATGGCCATCGAGGCGCAGCTGCTCCGGGCGGGGCTGGACGCCGAGATCCTGTGGAGCGACGACGGCATCGTGCTGCGCCTGCAGGAGGCGGTCGAGGAGCTGCCACTCGAGCTGCTGCAGACCGATCCCGACGAGGTCGAGCCGCTGGTGGTCGGCCAGCTCGCCGGCACCGCACTGTTCACGACCGTCTTCCGGGAGGCGGCGGGGCGTGCCCTGCTGCTGCCCAAGCGCCGCCCCGGCGAACGCACGGCGCTGTGGCAGCAGCGCCAACGCGCCGCGAACCTGCTGAAGGTCGCGGCGGCGTACCCGCAGTTCCCCATCACGCTCGAGGCGACGCGGGAGTGCCTGCAGGACGTGTTCGACCTGCCCGCCCTGAAGGAGCTGCTGACCGACCTGCGCTCGAGGCGGGTCCGGCTGGTCGCGGTCGACACCGAGCACGCCTCCCCCTTCGCCCAGTCCCTGCTGTTCAGCTGGGTCGGCACCTACATGTACGAGTACGACGCCCCGCTCGCCGAGCGGCGGGCTGCCGCGCTCGCGCTCGACCGCGACCTGCTCCGCGAGCTGCTTGGAGGCGAGGAGCTGCGCGAGCTGCTCGACGCCGACGTGCTGGACCAGCTCGAGCTGGAGCTGCAGCATCTCACCGACGACCGGCGCGCGCGGAACGCCGACGAGCTCGCCGACCTGCTGCGGGTCCTCGGTGACCTGACACCGGCCGAGCTCGCGGTGCGCAGCGCGTCCGATCCGACCGCGTGGATCGACCAGCTCGTCACCGAACGGCGCGCCATCCGCATCCGCGTCGCGGACGAGGATCGGGTCGCCGCTGCCGAGGACGCCGCCCGCTACCGCGACGCGCTCGGCGTGGCGTTGCCGCCGGGCCTGCCCGCAGCCTTCACCGAGCCCGTGGACCTGCCGCTGGACCAGCTCGTCGGCCGCTACGCCCGCACCCACGGCCCCTTCCTCACGCGCCAGCTCGTGGCCCGTCTCGGCGTCCCGGTCGAGCGCGTCCGTCCCGTGCTGGCGCGGTTGCAGGAGGCGGACCGCATCGTGCAGGGGGAGTTCCGCCCCGGTGGCGTCGAGCGCGAGTGGTGCGACGTCGACGTCCTGCGGCGGCTGCGGCGCCGCTCGCTGGCGGCGCTCCGCCGCGAGATCGAGCCGGTCGACGCCGAGGCCTACGGCCGGTTCCTGCCGGCGTGGCACGGCCTCGACCGCCGCCGCCGTGGACCCGACGCGCTGTACGAGACGGTCGGCCGGCTCGAGGGGGCGGCCATCCCCGCCTCGGTGCTCGAACGCGACGTCCTGTCGGCCCGCGTCGCCGACTACCGCGAGGCCGACCTCGACCAGCTCTGTGCCACCGGCGAGATCGTGTGGATCGGCGCGGGCAGCCTCGGCGCCGACGACGGTCGGATCGTGCTCGCGTACCGCGACCAGGCGCCGCTGCTCGGTCCGCTGCTGGCCACGGACGACGTGCCCGACGGGCCCCTCCACGCGGTCATCCGCGATCACCTCGACGACCGCGGCGCCTCCTTCTGGGCCGACCTGCTCGCCGCGGCGGGGCCGGTCGATCCCACGGAGGTGCTCGAGGCGCTGTGGGACCTGGTGTGGGCCGGCGAGGTGACCAACGACACGCTCGTGCCGGTCCGCGCCCGTCGCCGGCGCCGTCGGCCGCGACGGAGCCGTCCCCGGCGCCCGCGACGGGCCGCTCCCGCCCCGGCGTCGGGTCGCTGGTCGCTGGTCGCACCGCTGCTGCAGCCGGAACCGACGTCGACGGAGGTCGCCCACGCCCTCGCGTCGCGCCTGCTCGACCGCTACGGCGTCGTGACCCGCGAGGCGGTCCGCGCCGAGGGCACGCCGGGGGGCTTCGCCGGCGTCTACCCGGTCCTGCGCGCGCTCGAGGAGGCGGGCCAGTTGCGGCGCGGCTACTTCGTCGCCGGGCTCGGGGCGGCCCAGTTCGCCGTCCCGGGCGCGGTGGACCGTCTGCGCGGCGAGCGCGATGCCGATCCCGGCGACTGCCTGGCGCTGGCCGCGACCGACCCGGCGCAGCCCTACGGCGCCGCCCTGCCGTGGCCGGATCGGCCGGAGGATGCGGGGCGGCCGTCACGCAGCGCGGGGGCGTACGTGGTGCTCGACGGCGGGGCGCCGGCGGCGTTCCTGGAGCGTGGTGCGCGCTCTCTGCTCACCTACGGGGCCGTGGAGCGCGGTGAGCGCTGGGCGGACACGCTGGCCACGCTGGTCAAGGAGGGCCGCCTGCGCCGCATCGCGCTGAGCCGCATCGACGGTGACGAACCGCACCGATCACCCGTGACGGACACGCTGCGTCGGGTCGGCTTCACGGACAGTCCTCAAGGGCTCACGTATCGCGGTTGACCGGCCGCGTTGCGCGAGCAGACGCGACGGCACGGGCGCTGCCGCGAGCGCGCGCCCGCCCGCCGGTGGAGCACCGGAACCGCCCCCAACCCCCGCAGAACGTGCAGCAGATGCGCCGAACGGCGCCGGACGTGGCGTAGGCTCGAACCGCGATCCACCTCCGATACGAAGGAGAGCACCGACCATGGCGGAATCCGTCATCGTGACGAGCAAGGTCAAGGCAGCCATCAAGGAGCAGGGCATGCGCACGGACGGCAGCCTGCCCGATGCCTTGAACGACAAGATCCACTCGATGCTGAAGGAAGCGGCCAGCCGCGCCAAGGAGAACGGGCGCAGCACGGTCCGTCCGCACGACCTGTAGGCCGTACCAGCGACACCACGCGTCCCAGCCCCCGGTTCACGCCGGGGGCTGGCGCGTTGTTCCGCGATGGTGGCCATCCGTACACACGGTCGCTAACACCCCCGACAGCGCTGTAGTTCCAGGGAGCGGCGTGACCGTCCACGGTACTGGTGCCCCGCCTGCCAACCCGCCCCGACCTGAGCGTGTGCATCCAGGCCCGCCCCGCGGGTCAATCTGCACACGCTCGTCCCGGCAACCTCCAGCGTGTGCATCCAGGCCCGCCCCGCGGGTCCATCTGCACACGCTCGTCCCCGCAACCTCCAGCGTGTGCATCCAGGCCCGCCTCGCGGGTCCATCTGCACACGCTCGGGTGGGCGCCCCGTACCCTCCGTCCCCATGGATGCGGGCGGTGCGGGGCTGGTGCTGCTGTTCCTGGTGACCGCCGGGGCGGTGGTGTGGTACCGGTGGCACAGGAGCCTCTACCCCGGTGGCTAGGGTTCGGGCGCGGTCGGTGGGAGGCGGTTCGGCTGATGGACCTCGGGCTGGACGGCACCACCATCCTGGTGACGGGGGCATCCGGAGGCATCGGCTCCGCGGTCGCCCGGACGCTGGCCGCCGAGGGCGCCCACGTTGCGGTGCACTACCACCGCAACCGCGACGCCGCCGAAGAGGTCGCGGCCGAGATCGCCGGCCACGTGGTCGCAGGCGATCTGCGCGACGAGGTCGAGGTCGCGCGCGTTGTCGCCGAGGCCGGCGCCCCGAGGGGGCGCCTCGACGGTTGTGTGGCCAACGCGGGCGTGTGGCCCCGCGAGGACGTGCCGGTGGTCGACATGGACCTGGACCGCTGGCGCGCGACGCTCGACGCCAACCTCACCGCGACGTTCCTCACCGCCCGCGCGTACCTGCGACACGTGCGCACGGTGGGCCACGGCTCGCTGGTGATGACCGCGTCCACGGCGGGACGCTTCGGCGAGGCCGGCCACGCCGACTACGCCGCCGCGAAGGCCGCGATGGCGTACGGGCTGCTGCTGTCGCTCAAGAACGAGGTGGTCGCACTCGGGCCGGGCGTGCGCGTGAACGCGGTCGCGCCGGGCTGGACCGTGTCACCGATGACCACCCGCGACCTCGACCAGGCGACCATCGACCGCGTGACGGCGACGATGCCGCTGCGCAAGGTGGCCACGCCCCAGGACGTCGCGGCCGCGGTCGCCTTCCTGCTGTCCCCGACCGCTGCCGGGCACGTGACGGGCGAGCTGATCACGGTCGCGGGCGGGATGGAGGGCCGGCTCCTGAGGTGAGCGGGCGTGGCGACGCGCGGCACGACGGCTACCCCACGCCGCGACCCCCGCCCCGGCGTCGGTGTCCGCTCCAGATGTGCACAACGACACACCCGGGGTGCGTCCTGGGCCGCAGAGCTCCCCAGCTGCTCAGGTGATGATGGTCCCACGTTGCAGGGAGGCACCTGGGATGCCGGGAACGATCGTGGTAGGGACCGACGGCTCGCCGAGCGCACAGCTCGCGGTCGAGCGGGCGGTCCGGGTGGCGGACGCTGACGACAGCGAGGTGCTGGTCGTCCACGCGTACGCCGACACCAGGGGGGTGCCCGGACCGCTGCTGGGGGGCGAACCGCTCGACCCCGCCCGCCAGGGCCGCGTCGTACTCGACGCGGCGAGGCGGCGCTACGAGACCGTCGGTCTCACCACGATCCTGCGGGCCGGCGACGTCGTCGAGGTGCTCGAGGACGCCGCGGTGCGTTCCGGCGCGCACCTCGTCGTCGTCGGCAACCGCGGGATGGGGTCGGTCCGTCGCCGTCTCATGGGTTCGGTGCCCGACGAGCTGTCGCACCGCCCGCCGACCGATCTGCTGATCGTGCACTCGACCGACGGTCGTCACGAGGAGGCGCTGACGCCCCGATCCGAGCTGCCCGACTACACGCGTCTGCTGGTTGGCGTCGACGCCACCGAGTCCGCTGCGCGCGCGACCCACGCGGCTGCCGAGCTGGCGCGCGCTACCGGCGCCGAGCTGCTCATCGCCACCGTCACCGACGGGCACGACGACGTCGGTCATCTCGAGGTCGCCGCCGAGGTCGCGCGGTCGTGCGGCGTGGAGCCCAAGACGCACGTGGTCGTGGCCCACGATGTCGCACAAGGACTGTGCGAGACAGCCGTCTCGCACGACGCACAGCTCATCGTCGTCGGCAACGTCGGGATGAGCACGACACCGCGGCTGCTGGGGGGGTGTGTACCCGATCGGGTCACGCACGGGGCGCCGTGTGACGTGCTCGTCGTCCGGACGAGCTGACGGCTCAGGACGGAGCGTCGGCGCGCTCTCTCGGATCGATCCAGCCGTTTAGGCTGGTGACCTCCGAGGGTCAAGGGGGGTCTTGAGCGCCGACGCTCCGCCCGGTTCGTTCCTCGCCGGCTTGGACGCTGATGCCCGCGCGGAGCTGCTCGCCCGCGGTGCGCGGCGCCGCTACCGGCCCGGGATGATCCTGTTCCGGGAAGGCGAGCGGTCCGACCACGTCGTGCTGCTGCAGGCGGGGCGTGTGAAGGTCTCGTCGTACACACCCGCGGGCGGTGAGGTCGTCCTGGCGCTGCGCGGCCCGGGAGAGATCCTCGGCGAGTACTCGGTGCTCGACCGACGCCCACGATCGGCCACGGTGACGGCGATCGAACCCACGGAGGGCCAGGTGGTCCCTGGTCCGGCGTTCAACGACTTCCTCGACCAGCAGCCGGCGGTCGCCGCGGCGTTGCTGCGGGGCGTGCTGAGCCAGCTCCGCGACAGCGACCGCAAGCGCATCGAGTTCGGTGCCCTGGACGCGGCCGGTCGGGTCGCGAGCCGCCTGCTCGAGCTCGGGGCGCGCTACGGCAGCGTCGGCGAGCGCGGACTGGAGGTATCGCTCCCCCTGACGCAGGAGGAGCTCGCCGCCTGGATCGGTTCGTCCCGCGAGGCGGTCGCCAAGGCGTTGCGGACCCTGCGGGAGCAGGGCGTGATCGAGACCGGACGCAAGCACGTGACGATCCTCGATCTGGACGCGCTCCGCCGCCGGCTCGCGGACCTTCCCTGAGACACGCCCACCCGCGCGGCGGGCTAGGTTCGGGGGCAACGACCTCCGAAGCTACCCAGGGAGAACCACGCCGATGAGCGGTTCCAAGGACACGCTGACGGTCACTGACAACCGCACCGGTCAGACCTACGAGCTGCCGGTCGTCGACGGTGCGATCCGGGCCATGGACCTGCGTCAGATCAAGGCCTCCGAGGAGGATTTCGGCCTCCTGTCGTACGACCCGGGGTTCAAGAACACCGCCAGCTGTCGCAGCGAGGTCACGTTCATCGACGGTGGCGCCGGGGCGCTGAGGTACCGCGGCTACCCGATCGAGCAGCTCGCCGAGAGCTCCAGCTTCCTCGAGGTCGCCTACCTGCTGATCCACGGTGACCTGCCGTCGCGCGAGGCCCACGAGCAGTGGGTGTACGACATCACCCACCACACGTTCATCCACGAGAACATCAAGAAGTTCATCGACGGGTTCCACCACGACGCCCACCCGATGGGGATCCTCGTGGGGACGGTCGGGGCGCTGTCCACCTTCTACCCCGACGCCAAGAAGATCGAGGATCCCGACGTCCGCCACCTCAACATCATCCGGCTCATCGCCAAGATGCCGACGATCGCGGCCTTCGCGTACCGGCACTCGGTCGGGATGCGCTACGCGTACCCGGACAACGACCTCAGCTTCGCCGGCAACTTCCTCAACATGATGTGGAAGACCACCGAGCTGAAGTACGAACCGGACCCGGTGCTGGTCGACGCGATGGACAAGCTGTTCATCCTCCACGCGGACCACGAGCAGAACTGCTCCACGACGACGATGCGCACGGTCGGTTCCTCCGATCCCGACCCGTACTCGGCCTCGGCCGGGGCGGTCGCGGCGTTGTACGGGCCCAAGCACGGCGGCGCCAACGAAGCGGTGCTCCAGATGCTGGAGGAGATCGGGTCGACCGAGGCCATCCCCGAGTACATCGATGCGGTCAAGCGCGGCGACTTCCGCCTGATGGGCTTCGGCCACCGCGTCTACAAGAACTACGACCCGCGGGCGAAGGTCATCACCAAGCTGGCACACGACGTGTTCGAGGTCACCGGCAAGAACCCGCTCATCGACATCGCCGTCGAGCTCGAGAAGATCGCCCTCGAGGACGACTACTTCGTCGACCGGAGGCTGTACCCCAACGTCGACTTCTACTCGGGGATCATCTACCAGGCGATGGGCTTCCCCACCGACATCTTCCCGGTCCTGTTCGCGATCGGCCGGATCGCCGGCTGGTGCGCGCAGTGGCAGGAGAACCTGCTCGACGACGAGCAGGCCATCGCGAGGCCGCGCCAGATCTACGTCGGTGCCGACGAGCGCGACTACGTCCCCCTCGACCAGCGCTGACCGGTTCGGTCACTCCGCGGCGTCGGTGACGGCGGCGGCGACGGCGGGGGCGACGTCGGCGTTGAAGACGCTCGGGATGATGTAGGTCGGGTGCAGCTCGTCCTCCCGGACCACGTCCGCGATCGCGTGTGCGGCCGCGACCTTCATCTCCTCGGTGATGTTGTGCGCCCGCGAATCCAGCGCCCCGCGGAACACACCCGGGAACGCCAGCACGTTGTTGATCTGGTTGGGGTAGTCGCTGCGCCCCGTCGCCACCACCGCCGCGTGCTCGCGCGCACCCTCCGGATCAACCTCGGGATCGGGGTTGGCCAGGGCGAACACGATCGCGTCCTCGTTCATCCGCCGGAGGTCGTCGGGCTGCAGGACGTCGGGGGCACTGACGCCGATGAAGACGTCGGCGCCGTCGAGGGCGTCGACCAGCTCGCCGGTGCGACGCTCGTCGTTGGTGTGCTCGGCGACCCAGCGCTTGGACTCGTCCTCCTCGGCGGCGGGGTCCCAGATGATGCCCGCGCGGTCACAGACGATCACGTCGCCGATGCCCTCCGCGAGCAGGAGCTTGGTGATGGCGATTCCAGCCGCGCCCGCCCCGGACATCGCCACGCGCACGTCGCCGATCGTCTTGCCGACCAGGCGCAGCGCGTTGTGCAGAGCGGCCAGGACCACGATGGCGGTCCCGTGCTGGTCGTCGTGGAACACGGGGATGTCGAGCGACGCACGCAGCCGTGCCTCGATGTCGAAGCACTTGGGCGACGCGATGTCCTCGAGGTTGATGCCTCCGTACACCGGGGCGATCGCCTCGACCGTCCGCACGATCTCGTCGGGGTCCTGGGTGGCGAGGCACACCGGCCAGGCGTCGACGTCGGCGAAGTGCTTGAAGAGCACGGCCTTGCCCTCCATCACCGGCAGCGCCGCCTCGGGGCCGATGTTGCCCAGGCCGAGCACGGCCGAGCCGTCGGTGACGATGGCGACGGTGTTGCCCTTGATGGTCAGTCGCCTCACGTCCTCGGGGCGCTCGGCGATGGCTAGGCAGACCCGCGCGACCCCTGGCGTGTACGCCATCGACAGGTCGTCGCGCGTGGCCAGCGGGACCGTCGGTGTGATGGCGAGCTTGCCGTGCAGGTGCAGCAGGAAGGTGCGGTCCGAGACCCGGTGCACCGACACGCCCTCGACCCCGTCGACCGCATCGGTGATCTCGTTGGCGTGGTCAGAGTCGCGCGCGTTCGCGGTGACGTCGACGGTCTGCTGCATCGGTCCCGGCTCGACGAAGTCGACCGCTGTGACGATGCCGCCGTGGTCACCGATCGCCGTCGTGACGCGTCCGAGCGCACCGGGGTCGTCGGGCGCCAGACGCAGACGCATCGTCAGCGAGTAGGACGCGCTCGCGACCGGCATGGTGCTGCTCCCGGGTAGCGGAGCCCCCACGCTACCGCGCCCCGCTGCGTGGAGACCTGGCCTCACTGGTGAGCACAGGTCTCCACGGAGCCGAGGCCGGGGCGGGCCGCGCCCGCTGCGTGGAGAGCTGGCCTCACTGGTGAGCACAGGTCTCCACGGAGCGGGGTCAGGTGGCCTCGTCGATCGGGCCGACGAGCGCGGCGCCGAACAGGTCCTGGCTCATGCCGATCTGGTCGAGGTGCTTGCAGATGCCGCCGAGGAAGAACGGCCAGCCCGCCCCGAGCAGCAGGCACGTGTCGATGTCACGGGCGTCCGCGACCACGCCGTCGTCGAGCATCCGCTTGGCCTCGTCCGCGACCGCCTCGAGCGCGCGCTGGCGGATCTGGTCGCCCGTGAGCGGCTCGGCGTCCTCGGCGACGTGCCACAGGTCGAGAACCTGCTCGTAGGGCTCCCCGCCCCGGTCCCAGTCGTACACCCCCGGCAGCCCCAGCTCGACGAACGCGCGGAAGTCGTCTTCGACCTCGAACCGCTCGGGGAAGTGATCGTGCAAGGTCTCGACGGTGTGCAGCGCGACCGCAGGACCGACCAACCCCAGGAGGGTGAACGGTCCCATGGGCAGGCCGAGCTCGAGGATCGCGGCGTCGATCTCCTTGAACCCGTTGCCGTGGCGCGTCGCCCCGATGCACGCCCCCATGAACCTCGACAGCAGCCGGTTCACCACGAACGCCGGGGCGTCGGCGCACTGGACCGCGGACTTGCGCAGCGTCTTGGCCACCTCGAAGGCGGTGGCGGCAGCCTCGTCGCTCGTGGCCTTCGCGCGTACGACCTCCACCAGCGGCAGCACGTTCACCGGGTTGAAGAAGTGGAAGCCGACGACGCGCTCGGGATGGTCGAGGTCGGCGGCCATCTCGGCGACGGACAGCGAGGACGTGTTGGTCGCCAGCACCGCCCCGTCGTCGAGGACCTGTTCGAGGTCGGCGAGGATGGCCTTCTTGAGGTCCATGCGCTCCAGGACCGCCTCGATCACCCAGTCGACACCGGCGACGTCGGCGTAGTCGAGCGTGTAGGTGACCTGCCCCTTCAGGAACTCGGCGCGCCCCGCCTTCAGCCGGCCCTTCTGCACGCGCTCGTCGAGCTCGCCCTCGATGTGCTCGCGGGCACGGTCGAGCACCTCCCGGTCGATGTCCTTCATGACCAGCGGCACCTCGAAACGCTGGAGGAACAGCGCCCCGAGCTGCGCGCCCATCAAGCCGGCCCCGATGACGGCGACCTTGCGGATCGAGCGTGGCTCGACGTCGGGGCGCCAGGGTTGGCGCTTCACCCGCTGTTGGGTGAGGTTGAACGCGTACACCGAGGCCTGCGCCTGCGGTGCCGGCAGGAGCTCGGCCAGGGCGTCCTCCTCGCGTCGGTAGCCCTCGTCGAGTTCACCTCCGCGTGCGGCGAACTCGATGAGGTCGATCGCCACGTACGGGGCGCGGGTGGCGCCGTGGACCTTCGCGTCGGCGAACGCTCGGGCGTTCTCGAGCGCCTCGTCGAGGCCGTCGGTGGACGCTGGCTCGCGCTCGATCGTCTCGTCCCCGACGATCAACGCCTCGAGCAGCTCGCGGCTGTGCTCGAGGAAGTCGACCGACGGCAGGAAGCGGTCGGCGAAGCCGCGCTCGAACGCCTGCTTGGGCCGCATCGTGGTGTTGTTGTTCAGCGCGTCGGTGATGATGGTCTGCAGCGCCGCCTCCGCCCCGACGATGCGGGGCGCGAGCTGGGTGCCTCCCCAGGCGGGGAGGATAGAGAGGAACACCTCCGGGAACGCCAGCACGGTCGAGCCGGTCGACAGCGTGCGGTAGTCGCAGTGCAGCGCGATCTCGAGGCCTCCGCCCATGCACGCCCCGTTGATCGCCGCGAGCGTGGGGAAGGGCAAGCCGGCGAGGCGGCGGAAGGCGCGATGGCCCTCCTCGCCGGCGCGCCGTGCGAACTCCGCATCGGCTCCTGGGAACCGGTCGAGGTCGGCGCCAACGGCGAAGATGAACGGCTTGCCGGTCAGGAGCAGCCCCTTGACGTCGCTCTGGCTCTCGACCTCGTCGAGCGCGGCGCCGAGCGACTCCAGGGCGCGCTCGCCGAACGTGTTGGGCTTGGTGTGGTCGCGTCCGTTGTCCATCGTCACGAGTGCCAGGCGCCCCGTCCGTCGCGAGTCGTGGTAGGTGACCTTGAACTGGGTGTGGATCTCGGTCTCGGCCATGAGCGTTCCTCGCGTCGGGGGTGCCGGTGGTCGGTCAGTCCCGTTCCCACAGGACCGACGCGCCCATCCCCAGACCGACGCACATCGTGGTGATGCCGCGGTTGGCCTCGGGGTTCGCCTGGAGGTGATGGGCCAGCTGCATGGCGAGGCGCGCACCGGAGAAGGCCAAGGGGTGGCCGAGCGCGATCGCACCGCCGTAGGGGTTGACCTTCGGGGAGTCGAGCGGGAGCTCGAAGTGGTCGAGGAAGGCGACGACCTGGACCGCGAAGGCCTCGTTGATCTCGATGACGTCGATGTCGTCGATGCCCAGGCCGGTGCGCGCCAGGAGCTTCTCGGTGGCCGGGATCGGTCCGTAGCCCATCGTCTCGGGCTCGACCCCGGCGAAGGCGAAGTCGACCAGGCGCATCCGTGCTTGCAGGCCCATCTCCTCGGCCGCGTCGCGGCTGGCCAGCAGCACGCTCCCCGCCCCGTCGTTGAGTCCCGCCGCGTTGCCGGCGGTCACCCGCCCACCCGGGCGGAACGACGGCCGCAGCCCGGCGAGGTCCTCGAGGCCGGTGCCGGGGCGCGGGTGCTCGTCGACGTCGACGACGCGCCAGCCGGCGGGTGACCACACGGTGATCGGCACGACATGCTCGGCGAACACCCCTTCGGCCTGTGCCTTGGCGACGCGCTCCTGGGAGAGCAAGGCGAACTCGTCCGCACGTTCGCGGGTCACGCTCGGGAGCTCGTCGTGGAGGTTCTCGGCGGTGTTGCCCATGACCAGCGCCGAGGGATCGACGAGGTCGTCGGCCAGGAACCGCGGGTTGGGATCGACCTCGGCGGCCATCGGATGGTGGCCCATGTGTTCCACCCCACCCGCGATCACCACGTCCTGTCCCCCGACGCGGATGGCGTTGGCAGCGTTGACGATGGCGGTCACGGCCCCGGCGCACATGCGGTCGAGCGCGTAGCCGGGCACGGACCGCGGCAACCCGGCCAGCACCGCCACGGCGCGACCCATCGTCAGACCCTGGTCGCCGACCTGGGCCGTGGCCGCGTAGGCGATATCGTCGATGCGTGCAGGATCGAGGCCGGGGTTCCGTTGGAGGAGCGCCCGCACCGTGCGGACGGCGAGGTCGTCCCCTCTGGTGTGGGCGTAGTAGCCGTCGTCTCGCGCACGACCGATCGGGACGCGCACACCATCGACGTAGACCGCATCGCGGAGCTCCACCACGTGACGTTCCTCTCGGACGGCGTGGGGAGCGTTGCCGACCACCGCACGCGATGCCAAGCCCGGCCTCGTGCTGTCAACCGGTGACTAGACGCTCGGAGCCATATCTCGCGCGGCTCGCTCCGATCACGAAACCTGGCGGTCCGACGTGCCGAGAACCTCGATGATGAGCGATACGACGACGGACGCGGGCACGCGAGCGGGCACCGAACGCCTGACGTTCGCGTGGCTGGTCGCGCTCGTGGCGATCGCGATCGTCGTGGTCGCGGGTGCGGCGCTCACCCGGTCGGTGCTGAACTCGAGCCAGGCGAGCTTCGCATCCGTCACCGATGTCGCCGCGCAACGCGCCGACGCGGAGCGGGTCACCGCCCTCACCCAGCGACTCACCGACATCACCAGCCCGGACACCGCCGAGCAGATCGCGGTCGAGCTCGAAGAGATCATCCAGGCGATCAGGGAACGGGCCCTGTTGCTGGAGCGCCGAGCGGATGCGACGGTCCCCACCACACTCCGGTTGGTCTTCGAGGACGCCCAGGTCGGGACCGCTGCTCTGACGAGCATGGCCACGGAGGTCGTCGCCGACCCCTCGCTCGCGCCGACACGATCACCGGACATCGCGACGACGAATACGTCCCTCCAGGACGACCTTGGCACGCTGGAGCAGACGCTGCGCAGCCGCGCGATGGACGACGGCCAGCAGGCGAAGTGGGTGAACCTCGCCGTCCTCGCCGGCGTGCTCCTGCTGCTGCTGATCGAGGGCGTGCTCGTCTTGCTGCCCGCGACGAGACGCGTGCGCGAGGTGATGGAGCGCCGGCGTCAGCAACAGGAGGTCGAGCGCGAGCGGACACGCGGTCAGTTGGAGCGGCTGGCTCGCTTCGACCACCTGACGGGACTCGCGAACCGGGCGCTGTTCCGCGAGCGTCTCGAGCACGCCCTGGCGGCCGCCGAACGCAGCGGCAAGCTCGTGGGGGTCATGTTCCTCGACCTCGACCGCTTCAAAGAGGTCAACGACCAGTTCGGCCACGACGTCGGCGACCAGCTACTGATCGAGGTGGCGGCGCGCCTCCAGGGCTGTGCCCGCCGGACCGACACGGTCGCACGCCTCGGAGGCGACGAGTTCACGCTCATCCTCGAGAACCTCGAGACCGCCGACGGCGCAGCGACGGTCGCACAGAAGATCACGGACTCGCTCCGGACGCCGATCCCTCTGGACGACAACGAGGTGATGGTGACCACGAGCATCGGCATCGCGATCTACCCCGACGACGGCACGACGATCGAGTCGCTGATCCGAGAGGCCGACTCCGCGATGTACCACGCGAAGAGCGCGGGCCGGAACACCTTCGAGTTCTCCACGCCGGAGCTGCGGGCCAGCAACATCCGGCGCCTCGACACGATCTCGGCACTCCGCGGATCGTTGGACCGTGGGGATCTCCGCCTCGTCTACCAGCCGCAGGTCGAGATCGACTCCGGCCGGGTCGTCGGAGTCGAGGCGTTCGTGCGGTGGGAGCGCCCCGACGGCCACGACGTCCCCGCCGCCGACTTCATCGAGCTCGCTGAGGACACCGACCTGATGGTGCCACTGGGCGATTGGGTGCTGCGTGAGGTGTGCCGTCAGAGCGGGGCGTGGCGGGATGACGGGCTGCCGGGGCTGCGCATCGCGGTCAACCTGTCGGAGCGGCAGTTCCACCATGACCGCCTGGCCAAGACCGTGGCGTCGATCCTGACCACGAGCGGCACCGATCCGAGGCTGCTGGAGCTGGAGATCACCGAGGACACGCTCGTCAGCGACGTGCAGGCCTCGAGCGTCACCCTGCGGCTGCTGCGCGGCATCGGCGTCCGGGTCGTGATCGACGACTTTGGCACCGGCTACTCGTCGCTCAGCTACCTGCGCTCCTTCCCGATCGACGCACTCAAGATCGACAGATCCTTCGTGGAACGTCTCGGCGAGGACGAGGAGGCAACGGTGGTGCCCGCGGCGATCACCGGGTTGGCCCGCCACCTCAAGCTGGCGACCATCGCGGAGGGGGTCGAGACCGAGCAGCAGGTGGCGTTCCTGCGCCGGATCCGGTGCGACGTCGCCCAGGGCTACCACTTCACCCCACCGCTGGAGGCCGACGACGTAACAGCGTTCGTCAGGCGCCGCTCGATCACCACGGTGTCAGAGGCCGCTGCCGACACGCTCCAGTAGCGTCACCGCGTTGTCATGCAGGATCCCCCGCAGCGCCTCCGGCCCCCATCCAGCCTCGACGACCCCGCGCACCTGAGCCGCGTAGTCGTGCGGGATGGTGGGGAAGTCGGACCCGAACAGGATCCGTGGGTGCAGCCTCAGCAGACGCTCGTGCAGTGCCTCCGGGTACCGCCCGATGTAGGGCGGGTCTGTCAGCACCATCGCGGTGTCCAGGTACAGGCCGGGGGTGCGCTCGGCCAGCACGAGGAAGTCACCGAAGTCCGGGGCGCCGAGGTGCGCGATCACGATGACCAGGTCGGGGTGGCGGTCGAGGAGCGCGGCGACCTCGTCCGCCCCGCAGTACTCCTCGCCTCCGTCGACGCCGTAGACGGCGGCCGCGTGCAGGACGATCACCACGCGCCGGCGTGCGAGTTCGCGCCAGACCTCGTCGAGGCGCGGGTCGGTCGCGTGGAAGCGTCCGACCTGCAGGTGCACCTTCGCGACCTGTCCACCGGCGTCGAGGGCATCCCCCACGTAGGTCTCGACCGTGTCCTCGGGGTAGAAGGTGAACGTCGGCACCACGGTCGGCTCGCGCGCCGCGAGGTCGAGGGTGTAGCGGTTGAGGAACGCTGCCATCTCGGGCTTGTGGGCGTACGCCAGCGCCGTGTGCAGGCGCACGCCGAGCGCCGAGAGTGTCACGAGTCGCTGCTGTGCGGGTACCCGGTACGCGATCGGCCACGCCGGCCCCTCCAGCCGATCGAAGTATCCCCAGATCGCCCGCTGGACGGACGGTGGCGCGAAGTGCACATGGATGTCGACCAGCCCGGGTAACCCGAGCTCGGCCACGTACGGGGCAACGTCGTCGTCGCGCTGCAGCTCCTCCAACCCTCCTCCAGCGATCCGACGGAACGAGGAAGCTACCTACCCCGGTACCGTCCGTTGCCGACGAGCGGGAGGTGAGACGCTGGCAGCGCAGTTCGGTCCGGAGCTGTTCGACTTCCTCTTCGATCTGGACGTGCACAACGATCGCACGTGGTTCGACGGCAACCGCGAGCGCTACGAGCGCGACGTGCGCGAGCCGATGCTGGCGTTCATCGCCGACATCGCGGCCCCGTTACGGCGACGGGTATCACGACACCTGGTGGCCGATCCACGCAAGCAGGGTGGATCGATGTTCCGCATCCACCGTGACACGCGCTTCAGCAAGGACGCCTCCCCGTACAAGACGTGGGCGGCGTGCCAGTTCCGCCACGAGCTGGGCCGGGACGTGCACGCCCCGGGCTACTACCTGCACCTCGAACCTGGCAACGTGTTCGCCGGGGCGGGCATCTGGCACCCCGACAGCGCCGCCCTCGCGGCCATCCGCGAGCGCATCGACGGGGAGCAGGCGGCCTGGAAGCGCGTGCGCAACGGGAGGTGGCTGCGCGACGGCGACTGGGCGTTCACCGGGGACGCGGTCAAGACCGCCCCGCGCGGCTACGACCGCGATCACCCCCTGATCGAGGACCTGCGCCGAAAGGACGTCATCGTCGTCAAGCCGTTCGACGAAGGTGACGTGACCTCGCCCGACTTCCTCGACACGTACCTCGAGGCGTGCGTCGAGGCCAAGCCGCTGATGCGCTTCCTGTGCCGCGCGCTCGACGTCCCGTTCTAGGTCGTGCACGTCGTCAGCGTCAAGGACGTCGCTCGGGTGCACGACGGCCGCACGGTCCTGGCCGACGTGACGTTCGGGATCACGACCGACGACCACGTCGGGCTCGTCGGTCCCAACGGCTCCGGCAAGTCCACCCTCCTGCGGACCGTGGCGGGTATCGAGCCGCCCGACGCGGGTGAGGTTGTGTGGAACCGCTCGGCTCGTAGCGCCTACCTCCCGCAGCAGCCCGAGCACGCCGACCATCTGACCGTTGCCGAGGCCATCCACGATCCGGCCTACCCCGCCGTGCGCGACCACGAGGCCGACGCGATGACCGACGCGCTCGGCCTCGATCCCGGCGCGACGCTCGGGACCCTGTCGGGCGGGCTGCGGCGACGTGTCGCGCTGGCGCGTGCCCTGCTCCCCAACAGCGACCTGCTCATCCTCGACGAACCGACCAACCACCTCGACGTCGACACGATCGACTGGCTCGAGCAGCACCTCGCGCAGCGGCGGGGCGGCTTGCTCGTCGTCACCCACGACCGCTACCTCCTCGAGCGGCTGAGCAACCGCATGCTCGAGATCGACGGTGCCGTCGTCCGGTGGCACGACGGAACGTACGCGGACCTGCTGGAGGCACGAGCCGAACGGCAGGCTCAGGCCGAGGCGGCGGACCGGCGCCGACGCAACCTGCTCCGCAAGGAGATCGCCTGGCTGCGACGGGGGCCCAAGGCGCGGACGAGCAAGCCGAAGTTCCGCCTGGAGCAGGTCGAGGCCATGCGCGCCGTCGCCGATGCTGCGGACGAGACCACGCTGCAGCTGGGGACCGGCCGGCGGCGGCTCGGTCGCCGCGTCATCGATCTCGACGCGGTGTCGGTGGACCGCGGAGGCCGCCCCGTCCTCACCGACGTCACGTGGGGGCTCGGCCCGGGCGACCGGGTCGGCGTGGTCGGCCCGAACGGGTCCGGGAAGACCACCCTGCTCGAGGTCCTGGCGGGGCGCATCGCACCGGACCGCGGCAGGGTGAGAATCGGCGCCACCGTGGAGCTGGCGGTGTACGAGCAGGAGGCCTCCGCCCCGCCCTCAGATCGTAGGGTGATCGATCTCGTCCACGACGTCGGCGTGTGGATCCCACTCGCGAACGGGGAACGGCTACCCGCCAGCGCGCTCGCGGAGCGGTTCCGGTTCGACGCGACGCTGCAGCAGGCCCGGGTCGCCGATCTGTCCGGCGGTGAGCGCCGCCGCTTGGCACTGCTGCTGACGCTCGTCCGCGCCCCGAACGTGCTGCTGCTCGACGAACCGACCAACGACCTCGACCTCGACACCCTCGCGGCGCTCGAGGACCATCTCGACGGGTTCGCGGGCACCCTCGTCGTCGCGAGCCACGACCGCTACCTGCTCGACCGGCTGGTCGATGGCCTGGTCGAGCCGACCGCCACCGGTCTGCGACACCACCTCGACTGGGAGTCGTACCGGTCGGCCGCCGCACCGGTGGAGATCGACGTCGCCGAGGAGGAGTCCGCGTCGGCCGCGCGCAACCGCGAGCGGCAGGAACAGCGCCGGGAGCTGCGCCGCCTCGAGGAGCGCATCGCCAAGCTCGAGGGCCGACGGGGCGAGCTGCACGAGCGACTCGCGGCCGCTGGCGCCGACCACGAACTGGCACAACGCCTTAACCGTGACCTCCAACGGGTCGAAGAGGACCTGGGAGCGGCCGAGGAGCGCTGGCTGGACCTCTCGGTCGGATAGCAGCTCCCTACCGAGTCCAGCGACACCACGGTACTCTTCCGTGGCTCACGTGGGGTGGTGATGCGTCACAAAGGGGGAACGATCGCTGCGGCCGCGCTCGTCGCGCTGGCTGCGGTTCCCGCGTTCGCCCAGGACCCGGGCCAGACCGCGCGCGAGATCGAGGAGGCCAGCCGCGAGCTCGTCGGCGCACGGGCGGGCCTGGACGAGCTCACCCTAACGGTCAGCGAGGCCGAGCACGCGCTGAGCGTCATCGAGCGCGATCTCGACGAACGCAGCGCCGAGCTGTTCGAGCTCGAAGCCGAGCTCGCCGATGCTCGCGCGGTCGAGGCCGAGGCGGTGGCCGAGGCGCTCGCGATCTCCCGTGACCTCGCCGCTGCGGACGAGCAGCTCGACGCGCTCGTCGGCCAGTGGACCACCCACCGGCGCGTGTTCGAGGACCGCATCACCAGCGCCTACAAGCACGGCGCCGGCGCGGCGGCCGGCACGCTGTTCGGGGTGCTGCTCGAGGCCCAGAGCCTGCACGACGCGGCGGTGACGACGCGTGCGCTCGACAAGGTGCTCCGCGACGACCGGGACCTCGTCGAGAACGCGAGCGACCTGGCCGTCTCCGCCGCCCACGCTCGCCGGGACGTCGCGGTCAAGCGGGCGGAGGCGGTGGCGACGAGGGACGCGACCGCGCGGGCCCGAGCGAAGGTCCAGCGGCTGGTCGACCGGCAGCAGGGCCTGATCGACTCGATCGAGGAGGAGCGCACCGGGCGGGCGCAGATCCTCGGGTCGTTCGAGCAGGATCGCGATCGCCAGCTCGCCCTCATCGACGAGCTGACCCGCAGGGTCGGCGCGCTGCAGGCACGGCTCGCGGCCGAGCTCGCCGAGTCGTACGCCGACGGCGTCTTCGATCCCGCGTCGGCGCCGAACTGGGTCAACTCCCTCCCCGCGCACGCGCGCACGTGGGTGCCCCACATCGTCGAGTCCGCGCTCCGCCACGGCATCGACCCGCGCCTGTTCGCCTCGCTGGTGTGGGCCGAGTCGAACTTCCACCCCGGTGCGGTGTCGCACGCGGGGGCGATCGGTCTGAGCCAGCTCATGCCGTTCACGGCGCAGCGGCTCGGCGTCGATCCGTGGAACCCGATCCAGAACCTCGAGGGCGGGGCGCGGTACCTGGCGGCACAGCACGCGACCTTCGGCCGCTGGGACCTGGCACTGGCCGCCTACAACGCGGGGCCGGGGGCGGTGCAGCGGTACGGAGGCATCCCCCCGTACGCCGAGACGCAGTTCTACGTGCTGCGCGTGCTCGGCCTGTACGAGAACCTCGTCACGGCGGACCTGCCGCCTCCGAGCGTGCCCCCGAGCGTGCCCCCGACCGAGCCGCCGAGCTGAGCGAGCGCGGTCTCGACCCCGTCACGACGGCGGGCCTCGCGGTCGGCGTCCTGGCGGTGTCGTCCGCGGCCATCCTCATCCGCGTCGCTGCCGCCCCTGCCCTCGCCATCGCGTTCTGGCGCACGTTCGGTGGCACCATCGCGCTCGCCCCGTTCGCGGCGCCTCGGCTGCGCGCAGCTCGACCCACCGACCGCGTGGTGCGAAGCCTGGCCTGGTCGGGTCTCGCGCTGGCGGTGCACTTCGCGCTGTTCATCGGGTCGCTGTCGTACACGACCGTCGCGTCGTCGGTCACGCTCGCGACGATGTCGCCCCTGTTCGTCGGACTGGGTGCCACCTGGTTTCTCCGCGAACCCCCGAGCCGCCGCATGTGGACCGGGATGGCCGTGACGGTCGTGGGGGCCATCACCATCGGGGTCGGAGACGCGTCGGGACTCGAGCTGGGGGGTCGCGCGCTGCTCGGGGACGCGATGGCGCTGGCCTCCGCAGTCGCGGTGACCGCGTACCTGCTGATCGGACGTGCGCTGCGACCCCAGGTTCCGATCGCGGTCTACGGGACCGTGGTGTACGGGGTGGCAGCCGTCGCGCTCCTGATCGCCACGCTCCTCTCGCAGGCGGCCCTGACCGGTTACGACAGCGCGACCTGGCTCGCGCTGCTGGGGCTGGTCGTGGGCCCCCAGCTGCTGGGCCACACGGTCTTCAACACGCTGCTGTCCCGCGTCACCGCGACGGTCATCGCGATCGTCGTGCTCGCCGAGCCGGTCGGGGCGACGGTTCTGGCGATGATCCTCCTCGACGAGTCGCCGGCACCGCTGTTCTGGGTCGGCGCCCCGCTCATCCTCGCCGGGGTCGCCATCGCGACGCTCTCGGCGCGGCGTCGTCCCGCGCCGGCTCCGCTGTGACCGATGACTACGGTGCGCGCCGACAGGGAGGCCGCCGTGGACTTCGCCAACTACCAGTACGAGATCTACTTCCAGGGACTGGCGGGTGTCGTGCCCGAGCTGCCCGCGAACTACGACGACCTCGAGGCGCGGGCCCGCGAGGAACTCGACGACGGTCCGTTCGGGTACGTGGCCGGAGGCGCCTCGTCGGAGGACACGGTCGCGGCCAACCGCGAGGCGTTCCGTCGCTGGCGCATCGTCCCGCGGATGCTGGTCGACATCGACGTCCGTGACCTCTCCACGCACGTGCTCGGTCAGGACCTGATCGCGCCGGTCGCCCTGGCACCCGTCGGCGTGCAGTCGATCGTCCACCCCGAGGCCGAGGTCGCGACCGCACGTGCCGCGGCGTCGGTCGGCATCCCCTTCACCCTGAGCACGGTGTCGTCCAAGCCCCTCGAGGAGGTCGCGGAGGCGGCCGGAGACGGGCCGCGCTGGTTCCAGCTCTACTGGCCCGGTGAGGTGGAGCTCGCCGCCAGCCTGATGCGGCGAGCCAAGGACGCGGGGTACACCGCCGTGTTCGTCACCCTCGACACGAAGATGTTGGCGTGGCGACCGCGCGACATCGACGGGGCGTACCTGCCCTTCCTCGTGGGCGAGGGACTCGCCAACTACACGACCGACCCCGTGTTCACCGACCCGCTCGACGTGTCCGCCGAGGACGACCTGCAGGCTGCCGTCCTGCGCTGGGCGCAGGTGTTCCTGAACAAGAAGGCGACCTGGGGTGACCTGGCATCGCTGCGCGAGCACACCGATCTGCCGATGGTCCTGAAGGGCGTGCTGCATCCCGACGACGCCCGCCGTGCCGCGGACCACGGGATGGACGGCATCGTCGTGTCGAACCACGGTGGACGCCAGGTCGACGGCGAGATCGCGAGCCTGGATGCGCTACCCGACGTCGCGGCCGCGGTCGACGGAGAGCTCGACATCCTCTTCGACAGCGGCATCCGGACGGGCGCTGACGTCGTGAAGGCACTGGGCCTAGGAGCCAAGACGGTGCTGCTCGGTCGGCCGTACGTGTGGGGTCTGGCGCTCGGTGGCGAGGACGGCGTGCGTCACGTCGTGCGCGGCCTGCTCGCGGACCTCGACCTGACGATGGCGATGTCGGGGTTCACGTCCCTCGACGACCTCGAGCCCGGGATCCTCCGCCGCATCTGAGCCCCAACTCAGAACGTCAACGGCAGTCGCACATGCTCCTCCACCACTCCGACGATGCCGCCCAGCACGCTCCCCTCGCGCGCGGCTGCATCGACCGCGTCGGCCACCTCGCGCCCTCCCTCGTCATCCAGGTCGAGCTCGGGGGTGACGTAGGTGAGCGTGCCCTTGCGTGCCACAGCGGTCTGCAGCCACGTCCGGTCCACGTTCTCACGGGGGACACGCACGATCGGATCGCCGTGCTCGTCGACGAGCCGCAGCTCGGCAGCGTCGAGCGCGAACCCGACGCGCGGCGGTCGGCGCGGCGGGGTGTGGTCGTAGAACGCGGGCACGCTCCCCAGACCACCGTCACGGACGCGGTCAGAGACCGAAGCCGCGACGCCCGCTGCCTCGAGCACGACGACGGGTGTCCCGGCGGGGGTCAGCCACCAGACTCGCACAGCCACCTCCTGTCCGGTGCGAGGGAACGCCGAAGGTACCGAACGAGGGCGCGCGCGCTCTCCGCACGTGAGCGGGGCGCAGTCCACCTGCCATCCGACTTCTCCCCGCGACGTCCTGGATATCCAGGGCGATCAGGGGAGAAGTCCGGCCTCGCTCTCCTCAAGCGGCCAGCCGCGCAGGCAAGGTCTGACGCGCCCGGTCGAGGTGTGCGGTGATCGCGGCGAGCACCTCGGCGGGGCGCTCGAGATCGTCCGTCGTGATCCGGAGCACCAACCACCCATCCGCCGTCGTCACCGCATCCCGTTCCTGGTCGCGCTCCTGGTCGTAGTCGGTGCCGTGGTAGCGGGTGCTGTCGACCTCGACCGCGGCGAGCAGCTCCGGCCACGCGACGTCGAACACGACCCTCCGTCCGCTGCTGAGCACGACCGCGTGGTCGAGCACGTGCGGCGGGTAGCGACCATCCCGGACGATGAGCACGTGGACCCGCAGCTCAGGAACGGACCGCGCACGGACGCACGGTGTGTCCATGGCCTCCAGGACCCGTCTCATCCGCGCCGCACCCCATGCTCCGACGAGTTCGGCATCGCACCGCGCGAGTCGCTCCGGGTCGGTGAGGCCGCGTCGCCACGCGTCCACCGCAACCTCGAGCAGCGGGTCGTCGTCGAGGTAGCGCGCCAGATCACGGACGGTCCTGGTCGCACTGGTCACGCGCTCGTGAGTCCCGACCTTGACGACGTCGTCGTCAGGAAGCCACCTCGTGTGGTGAACCCGCACGTCGCCCGGAGCCTTGCGTGACTTGCGCCCCGCCACGAGCACCTCGAGCGCCCGGGTCGTGGCGAAGCGCTGAAGGTCCCACAACCGTGCGGCCGAGCGGTGACTCACGACCGCCGCCGGCCCCATGACGAGCGCCCCGGCGTGCAGGTCGGACTCCCACGTCGCCGGCGCCCCGGCGAAGCGGTAGACGCCCCTTCCGGGGCGCACGGTCAAGATGGCCGCGGTCGTGACGAGGTGGTCGAGCCGGTTGGGCGTCACGCCCTCCGCCAGCGCCTGCTGGCGTGTGAAGCACCCGCCTCGGCGTCTCGCCTCGTAGGCGAGCCGCGCGAGCGGGCGGTCGGTCGCGTCCTCTTCCATGCGGGCGAGCGTCGCACGCCCGCTACCCGCTCCCAACGACGAGGTTGTTGCGGGCTGTGGAAGCCGACAGGGCGGAGCTGCCCGACGACGAGCGGGCAACCTCGACTTCGCCCCGTGTCGTCCTGCATATCCAGGACGATCGGGGGAGGAACGCGGGCGGATGGGTCACCTGTCGAGCTGGCGGCGGTGGGCCTCGGCGGCCATCCGGGCGGAGATGACGTGAGGGGTCAGCTTCGAACCCGCCGCGGCCAGCTTGTTGACGGCACCCGGCACGACGACCGCGCGGTCACGTCGGAACGCCTCGAGCGACTCACGCACGACCGCCGCCGCGTCGTCGCTGCGGAGGAAGCTGGGCATGACGCTGGCGTCGAGACCCGCCACCTGCTGGAACTCGGTCTCGACGATGCCGGGGCACACGGCGAGCGCGCGGACCCCGGTACCCCGAAGTTCCTCGTGGATGGCCTCCGTGAAGTGCTTCACCCAGGCCTTGGTCGCGGCGTAGACGGCGCCGTAGGGACCGGGCTGCAGCGCCGCGATCGACGCGATGTTGATCACGCCGCCGCTCCGCACGGCGACGAGCCGCGGCAGGATCGCGCGGGTGAGCCGCATGACGGCCAGCACGTTCAACTCGATCTGCTCCTCCTGCTGGCCCACGGGCACGTCCACGAACCCGCCGTACTGACCGAAACCTGCGTTGTTGACCAGCAGGTCGACGGGGTCTGTGCCCGAGGCGAGCCGCGTCTCGACGCCGGCGAGGCCATCGGGGTCCACCAGGTCGGCGACGTGCACGTCGACCTCGACGCCGTGGTCGCGCTCGATGGCGGCGGCGAGCTCGCGCAGCCGGGGCGCTCGTCTGGCGACGAGCACCAGATCGAGCCCTCGGGCAGCGAGCTGCCGGGCGAACTCCGCACCCAGGCCGCTGGATGCACCCGTGACCAGCGCACGTTCCAGGGTGGTCACCTTCCCCTCCAGGTCCGGGCCCACGAACCTAGCCCGCAGCGGGGCCGGCCCGCGGGCGTCGATGTAGCGGTGAGGGGTGACGTGGCACCGGAACCGGGACACCGATGGGTACCGTGCGGCCATGCGCCGACGCCTCACCCTGTCCGAGCCCGTCCACCTCGAACGCCTCCTGGCGCCACTGAGGATGGGCACCGACGACCCGACCATCCGGCTGTCACCGCACGAGGGGTGGCGTGCCTTCCACACGCCGGTCGGGCCCGTCACGCTCCACCTGCGGCTCGACGGTGAGACCCTGACCGCCGAGGCCTGGGGCGATGGGCGGGAGTGGGCGCTCGAGCACGCCCCGGCGCTGGCCGGCGCGGACGACGATCCGGCCGCGTTCAGCCCCATCGACGCGCGCATCGTCCGGCTGTGGCGTCGCGTCGGCGGGGTCCGGCTCAGCCGGTCGGGGCTCGTGATCGACGTGCTCGTCCAGACCATCCTGAGCCAGAAGGTCACCGGCCTCGAGGCGAAACGAGCCTGGAACCGGCTCGTGTGGCGCCGCGGCCGACCTGCCCCGGGTCCGCTCGAGCCACTGCGCCTGCCCCCCACGTCGCAGCAGATCGCGGCCATGAGGTACGAGGAGTGGCACCCCCTCGGTGTCGAGCGCCGGCGAGCCGAGACGATCCGGCGCGCGTGCGCTCGTATCGACCGGCTCCAAGAGGCGGCGACGATGGATCGCGAGAACGCCGAGCGGCGCCTGACGGCGCTGCCGGGCATGGGGCCGTGGACGTCGGCGCTCATCCGACGCATCGCGTTCGGCGATCCCGATGGCGTCGAGGTGCACGACTTCCACATCCCCAACCTCGTCGCGTGGAACCTGGCGGGCGAGCCCCGAGCGAGCGACGAGCGGATGCTCGAGCTGCTGGAGCCGTGGCGCGGCCAGCGCGGTCGGGTCATCCGGCTGCTCGAGCTCGCCGGCCAGGCTGCGCCCCGCTACGGACCCCGCATGCGCGTCCGACGCGTCGAGCAGCTCTAGCTAGGAGCGCGCTGCACACGTCGCTGCGGCGCCTGACGCGCTGATCACACTCCTAGGCGCCGCTACCCGGTGGTCTCGGTGCCGACGATCTCGTCCTCGGGCTGGGGGTCCTCGACCTCGCCCGTCTCGGGCTCGGGAGTGTCGGTCGTGACCGGCTCGGTCGGATCGAAGGGGTTGGCGGGCCCCGTCGTGTCGATGGGACCGGGCTCGCCCGGCTCGGGACCCGCCCCGCACCCCGCTCCGGCGAGCACGAGAGCGGCAGCGGCGAGGACGAGGTAGCGGCGAGCGGTGATCATGGCTGCGGGACTCCGGGACGGCAGGACGGTCGGCGGCAGTGTGTCGCGACGCGACGCCCAGGCGTTGGGACGTTCGTCCAGTACTGGGCGATGATCACGTGTCGAGGTAGTCGTGGAGGATCCGCCGCCCCATCGCCTCGCCTCTCATCTGGACGACCTCGCCGCCCGTCGATGACGCCAGCCGATCGGCGAACCCCACCAGACCCGGATCGTCCTCGAGCAGGAACACGTGGAGGCGGATGCCGGCACGCGCGAGGCGCATCGCCTCGCGCAGCGTCGCCTCGATGGTCGCGGGGATGGGCGGCCAGTTGAACTCGGCGACGTCACCGACGAGGTGGGCGGTGGGCTCGCCGTCGGTGACCATGATGACCTGCTTGATCGGGCGCGGATCATCCGCGAGGACGCGGCGGGCCAACAGGAACGCGTGTTGCATGTTGGTGCCGTACACCCGCTCGAAGCCGGCCGCCGCGAGGTCGGCCGGCTGCAGTTGACGCGCGTAGTCGCTGAAGCCGATGAGGTGGAGCGAGTCCTGCCGGTAGCGGCCCTCGATGAGCGCGTGGAGCGCGAGCGCCATGCGCTTCGCGGGTACGAAGTGGCCCTTGATCGGCATCGAGAAGCTCAGGTCGAGCAGCAGCGCCGTCGCGGTCCGGGGCCGCACCTCCTGCTCCTCGACCTCGAAGTCGTCGGGCCGGAGCGTCACCCGTGCACCACCGGCTCCCTCGCCCGCCCGACGCAGCACCGCGTTGTGGACCGTGCGACGCACGGCGAGCGGTTCGCGGTCGCCGAACCTCCAGGGGCGCGTCTGACCGGTGGCCTCTGCGTCGGGCCCGGTGGCGCGAGGCTCGACCCGCCGCTCGATCCGCTCGAGCAGCCGCACGAGGGCGCGTTCACCGAGCTTGCGCGCGCCCCGCGGCGTCAAAGCGAGTTCGCCCCCCTCGCGCTGGAACAGCCCGGACTCCTCGAGCATCCGCTCGATGCGCTTCAGGCGCCTCAGGTCGCGGACGGCGTCGTCGCCGAGTGCCCGCCGCAGGGATGCCTCGTCGACGTCGTCGATGCTCGCTCCGGCGTAGTCGCCCGCCAGGGCTTCACGCAGCTCGTCGAACTCGGCCAGGCGCTCGACCGCGTCGATGGCGCCTGACAGCGGCATCGACTGGTCGGCCCAGCCGTCAGGCACCGCCTGGTCCCACGGGAGGCCCGGCAGCGCCGCACGGAGGTTGGCCTGCAGCTGCGCCATCTGGAACTGCAGGTCGAGGTCATCGAGGACGGCGCGCGAGAGCGCGTCGAGCTCGGCTCGCTGCTCGGCGGACAGGGATGCGAGGAACTGGCTCATCGCCGCCATGCGGCGCGCCAGGACCTCGAGCAGCTCGTCGAGGTCGCGCGGGTCCTCGGGGAAGAACCGGCCGTGCCGGGCCATGAACGCGTCGAAGTCGGGTTCCTCGCCCCGCGCGCGTGCAGCCAGCATCGCGTTGAGATCAGCGACCATGTCGGTGATGGCCGCCAGCTCCTCCGCCGAGACGTCGCGCATCGCGCTGGACAGGTCGCGGAACTGCGCGTCGAGGATCTGCTGGCGCAGGTCGCCGAGGAGCGCATCGAACTCCGTAGCGGCCTCCTCCGAGGCGAACGGGTACTCGCGCAGCTCGCGGATGGCACCTCCGGGGTCGCGCGGGAGCGCGTCGAGCGTCAGCTCGGCGAAGCGTGCGTCCTCGTCGTCACGGCGGGCGAGCTCGGCACGCTCGAGCTCCTCGATGCGGTCGAGCCGTTCACGGACCTCCTGCAGGGGGCCCGACAGGTTGGTGCCCTCGAGGAACCGGCGCCGGGCAGCCTCCAGCCGTTGGCGCAGCTGCTCGAGCCCGATCTGTCCCCGCAGCCCGCGCTGCAGCAGACGCTGCAACGCGACGTCACCGCCCGCACCCATGAGCAGGTCGTCACCGAGTTCGTCGAGCACCTCCCCGAGGTCGAGCGGATCCCCCAGAGGGTCGTCCTGGGTGCCGTCCCAGCGGCCGTAGCGCGCACGCACGTCAGGCCGCCCCGAAGCGCCACGAGCCCTCGTCGAGCGGTTCCTTGTTGAGCCGCTTGCCGAGGTGGAGCCCCTCGAGCACGAACTCGACGACGCTGGCCGCCCCGGCGGGCTCGTCCGCCCCGACCTCGAGTCGCTGCATGAGCTTGGCGAGGCCCGGGATGCCGTCGCCGAACTGGGCGAGCAGGTCCGATGCTGGCTGGGTGTCCGCGGTGGTGACCGTGAACTCGTCATCGAAGCGGTCGAGCAGCCCGGATACGTCCGCGCCGCCGAGGCGCCGGCGCCACACGGTGACGAGCGCGTGGCGCAGGAGCCTGCCGACGATCTCGTCCTCGTGTCCCTCGTCCAGGGTGTCGAACTCGACCCGCCCGAGTGCCGCCGGCACCACCGCCCAGAGGTCGACCACGCGCGGGACCGCCAGGGTCTCTCCCGCTCGCACGGCACGACGGACCGCACCGGCGAGCATGGTCTCGCGCGCCCCGATGGCGTAGCGCACTGAGACGCCCGAGCGCTGGTTCACCTGCGGGCTGTGCCGCAGTCCGCGCACGAGCTCGGCGATGACCTCCTCGAGGAACAGCGGCACGCGCACGTCGACGTCCCCCGGAGGTGGCCGCGACTCCTGGCGCATGATCGCGATCTCGTCGACGGTGTTGGTGGGGTAGTGGGTGCGGACCTGGGTGCCGAAGCGGTCCTTGAGCGGGCTGATGATGCGGCCGCGGTTGGTGTAGTCGTCGGGGTTGGCGGTTGCCACGAGGACGAGGTCGAGCGGGAGCCGGAGCTTGTAGCCGCGCACCTGCACATCGCGCTCCTCGAGCACGTTGAGCAGCGAGACCTGGATGCGCTCCGGCAGGTCGGGCAGCTCGTTGATCGCGAAGATCCCGCGGTTGGTGCGCGGGACGAGGCCGTAGTGGATGGTCTCGGGGTCGCCGAGCGTCCGGCCTTCGGCCACCTTGATCGGGTCGACGTCTCCGATCAGGTCGCCGACGGACGTGTCCGGAGTCGCGAGCTTCTCGCTGAAGCGCCGGTCGCGGCCGATCCACTCGACCGGGAGCTCGTCACCTCGCTCGATCGCGAGTCGCCGGCACCGCTCGCAGGAAGGATGGAAGGGGTGACAACTGATCTCGCAGCCCGCGACGATCGGGGCGTGCTCGTCGAGCAGGCCCACGAGGCTGCGGACGATGCGGGTCTTGGCCTGCCCGCGCTCGCCGAGGAGCACGAGGTCGTGACCCGCCAGCAGACCCCGTTCCAGATCGGGCAGCACCGTCTCCTCGAAGCCGACCAGCCCCGGCAGCAGGGTCTCGCCGCTACGTAGGCGCGTCACGAGGTTGGCGCGGAGCTCCTCCTTGACGCTGCGGTCGGGGTAGCCCGACCGAGCCAGGGCGGCGAGGGTCGTTGCCGCTGGCATCTCGCTCCGTCCCGTCGGTGGGGGCACGGTACCTGCGGCACGATCAGCCGACGCGGCTCTCGCGTAAGACCTCGAGGGCCTCGTCTGCGTGAGCCTCCATGTCGCTCTCGCTCGACATCGCGTGCAGTAGCCGACGGTCGGTGTCGATGACGAAGGTCTGACGCTTGCTCCACAGGGGGCCGAGCCGCTTCGCACCGAACAGCTTGGCGACGGACCCGTCCTGATCCGCGATCAGTGGGTAGTCGAGGGCGTGCTCGTCGCGGAAGCGCTGTTGCGTCGCGGGATCGTCGCGGCTGATGCCGAAGCGCTGCGCCCCGAGCTCCTCGAACTCCGTGGCCAGGTCGCGGAAGTGGCAGGCCTCCGCGGTACAGCCCGGCGTGAACGCCTTGGGGTAGAAGAACAGCACCACCGGGCCGCCCGCGAGCAGCTCGGTCAGCGTCGTGGTCGTTCCGTCGTCGAGCGTCGCCGTGAAGTCCGGGACGGTGTCGCCAGGTTCCACGCTCTCTCCCCTCGTTCAGTGCACCGACCAGGGTACGCGCAGCAGCTCCGCCCCGAGCTTGGTGAGCATCCGCCCGCTGACGCCGCCGGTGCCAAGGCCCATCGCCACGATGTCCTCGAGCACCCGTGGATCGCTTCGGCCCGCACGGACGCTCACGTCCACCGAGCGACGGTGCTGGAAGGCACGCGCGGCCAGGCCGACGTGCCTGAGGTGGCGTCGGAGCCGTCGCCGCAACGCCTCCGTGTAGGCACCGCCCGGATCCTCGCGAGATCGCATCGCGGCCGTCCCCGCCAGCGCCCCGCTCACCAGTGCGGTGTAGATGCCCTCGCCGGTCAGCGGGTTCACCAGTGACGCGGCGTCCCCAGCGAGCAGCACGCGGCCGTACGCGGGCTCGGGACGCTGGGTCGACAGCGGCAGGTGGTGGGCCCGCAACGTCGCGGGGTCCGGGATGGCGTGCGGGAACAGGCGGGCGATGGGTTCCGTGAGGTCCCGGCGCGCGCCGAGGGTGGTCGAGTCGAACACGCCGTACCCGACGTTCGCGTGATCTGTCCCGGTCGGGAAGCACCACGCGTACGCGGGCCAGCGATCGTCCACGAAGTCGAAGGCCAGCTCCTGCGGTACCTCCGGGGCGTGGGCGTAGCCCCGCATCGCTATCGCGACGCGTTCGCGACGCTGGGTAGGACCACCGATCTGGCGTCGCACGGTCGAGTTCGCCCCGTCCGCCCCGACGACGACCCGTGCCCGGTAGCGGCCGTTGAGGAGCACCACCGCACCGTCCGGTTCGACCGTGCGGATGTGCACGGTGCTCAGCTCCGCCCCGCGCTCCAGCGCGAGCGCGGCTAGTCGAGCATCGAACACGGCTCGGGGCACGACGTAGCCAGGACGGGCGGTGGTGTGCAACACCGTGGTGCGGTCGGGCGACGTGATCCGGATGCGGTGCACCGGGGACGCATCGGCGAGCACGCTCGACGCACCGAGAGAGTCGAGGACGTCGGCCCCCTCGGGTCCGATGCCGTCGCCGCACACCTTGTCGCGGGGGAAGTCGGCCCGGTCGAACAGCACGATCCGCGCGGACGGGTCGGTGGCGGACGCGGCCAACGCGGCGGCCGCTCCGGCCGGCCCCGCGCCCACGATGGCGACGTCGATGTGCCTCACGTGCGCAGGCTACGGCGGTCAGGCGGCGGCACAGACCCAGCTCAGGGGTGGCGCCGCATCCGGCGCGGCGTCCGGTACCAACTCGTGCACAGTGCGTTTGCACCCGTAGAGGTCCTCGGTGAGCAGCAGCACGACCTCGTCGAAGAACAGTCGTGCCTGGTTACGCCACGCCGCCCCGCCCGGCCCGTTGACCAGCACGGCCAGGTGGTACGTCCGCCCGTCGTGGCCGTGGGCCGTACCGACGAGCGAGACGACGTCCGCGAGCGTGCCCGTCTTGCCGGCGAAACGGCTCTGCGCAGGGGTCCCCTGGAGGCGCCCACGCAGCGTCCCGGTGTCACCGGTCACCGCCATGAGACTGCGCCACAACGTCCTGTGCTCCCCAGCACCCATCTGCCGGTCGAGGCTCGCCAGCATCCGCGCCGAGAGACGATCGCTACGCGACAGCCCCGATCCGTCCGCCAACACCGCACCCGTCCAGTCGACGTCGAGGTCCCCGAGGGCCAGTCTCGTCGCGAGGTCCCCGGCGGCCCACGACCCGGCTCCGACGAGACGCCGGCCGAGCTCGTGGAAGAGGTGGTCGGCGAGGTGGTTGTCGCTGCGCTGCACGGTGTGGGCCAGCAGCTCCGAGACCGGTTGGCTGTGCAGCTCGGCGATGACGGCCGGGGTGGGGCCGGCGTCTCCGACGCGGACACCTCCGGCGATGCTGACGCCCCGATCGCCCAACATCGCGGCGAGCCGTTCGACCGTCGCCAGGGCGGGATCCGGCGACAGCTGCACCTCGAGGTCGCCATCGGGTTCGACGACGACGTCGAGTGCCGCGTCGGAGGTCAGGCCCACCACGGGGCGCGCGTCGAAGTCGGCGAGGTAGCCGTCGGTCCAACCCTCGGCCAGTGGCGCCCCGCCGTAGGCGCGACCATCCGCGACCAGCGCGCCGGTGATCCTCACCACACCGGCCGCCACGATCGCGTCGGCGAGCTGCTCGAGCTGGGTGCACGGCCGGACGGGGTAGATCTCGGCGCAGAAGACACCGGTCGCGAGGGTGGGATCACCGCCACCCTGGATCACGAGATCGCCGGCGATGGCGCCACCCGTCGACACCGGCACGGCGGCGCGCGCCGTGGTCGTGAAGCGGTGATCGGCGCCCAAGCCGCGCAGCGCCGCAGCCGCGGTCACCAGCTTCTGCGTCGACGCCGGCATGACCGCGCTGGCACCGAGCCGGTCGACGACGGTCGTACCGGCCTCGTCGAGCACCACGAGCGAGATCTGTCCGGTGGGGACGAGTCCGGGGTCGTTGATCGCCCCGTAGAGGCTCCGGCGGAGTGCGTCTCGGCCCTCGGGCTCCGCGGGCGCCTGCGCTGGGGTCGGGTCGGACGCCGGCTCGGGTGCGGTCGTGGGGGGTGGCTCGGTCGCGAGCGGGCCGGCCGCGGCCAGCGCGGGTTCGGCCTCGACCATCGTCGGCTCGCCCGTGACCACCGCGGCGGTCAGGGCGAGTGCGAGGACCAGTGTCGTCGCGATCACGAGGGGCAGGTGGGAGCGCATGGGGCGGCGAGTGTAACGAGGGGCTCCCGACTCGCACCGGGGTCGGTCTCAAGTAGCCCGCAGGGCGGTAGACCAACAAGTCGGTCTCAAGTAGCCCGCAGGGCGGTAGACCAACAGAGTCGGGGTAGGTTCCCGCGCGACCGAGGAGGCCACGCTGGACACCGGGGCGGCGAGCGACATCGGCAAGGTCCGCGAACGCCAGGAGGATGCGTTCCTGTGCGCCCCGGAACGCCACCTGCTCATCGTCGCGGATGGCCTCGGAGGTCACGCCGCTGGTGAGGTGGCGAGCCGGATGACGGTGGAGCGGCTCGATGAGCTGCTCAGCGCCGAGCGGCTCGCCGACAGCGACGACGTGGCGGTCATGATCGCGGAGTCGTTGCACGAGGCGCAGGGCGTCGTCCTGGCCGACGAACGCGCGAACCCCGCGCACCACGGGATGGGCACGACCGCGGTCGTCGTCCACGTCGCGACCGACCGACGGGTCGCCACCGTGGCCAACCTCGGGGACAGCCGCTGCTACGTGATGCGCCGCGACGAGCTGGCGCAGGTGACCGTGGACCACGTCTGGACCAGCCCGTCCGGTCGGTCACTGACGCAGGCGATCGGCTCGTCCGATGGCATCGAACCCGAGCTGTTCGAGGTCACGCTCGAGTCCGGAGATCGCCTCCTGCTGTGCACCGACGGACTCACCGACATGGTCGATGACCCGGGCATCGCAGAGGTCCTGGGGACGGCCGAGACCGCACAGGGGGCCGCTGACGGCCTCGTCGCCGCCGCGCTGGACCGGGGCGGGCAGGACAACATCACCGTCGTGGTGGCCTTCGTCGACTGATCCTGCCTATCAGTTCCCTTGCTCGGCGGTCGAGTCGAGCAGCCCGCGCAGCTGGAAGCCCCGGGAGGGGTGACGGAGCTTGGTGAGGGTCTTCTTCTCGATCTGTCGGATGCGCTCGCGGGTGAGCCCGAACTGCGCCCCGATGTCCTCGAGCGTGTGCTCCTCGCCATCGATGAGGCCGTAGCGCAGCATCAGCACGGTCCGCTCCCGATCGGTGAGGGCGCCCAAGGCCCGCAGCACCTCCTTCTGCGTGAGCGCACCGGTGGCCGACTCCTCGGGGCTGATGGCGCCGTCATCGGCGACCAGCTCGCCCATGGTCGCGTCGCCGTCCTCACCGATGGGCTTGTCGAGCGACGCCACGTCCTGCGCGGCGAGCCGCACCTCGCGCAACCGCGCGACCGTGAGCCCGAGCTCGTCGGCGACCTCGCGCTCCGAGGCTTCGCGGCCGAGCTGCTGCAGGAGCGCGAACTCGGCGTAGCGGATCTTGCCCATCAGCTCGTGCACGTGGACCGGGAGGCGGACGGTCCGTCCGGTGTTCGCCAGTCCACGTTGGAGCGCCTGACGGATCCACCAGGTGGCGTACGTCGAGAACTTGTAGCCCTTGGTGTGGTCGAACTTCTCGACGCCCCGGATCAGTCCGAGGTTCCCCTCCTGGATCAGGCTCAGCAGGTCGACGCCACGACCGCGGAACTTGCGCGCCACCGACACGACCAGGCGCAGGTTCGCCCGGATCATGTGGTCCTTGGCCCGCGTGCCACCGTCCATGATCCGCATCAACAGGGCACGACGGCTGGGCGCCAGGGCGACCTCGGAGTCGCTGAGGATCTCACGCGCCGCCAGGCCTGCCTGGTAGCGCTTGGCGAGGTCGACCTCCTCCTCCGCGGTGAGCAGATCGGTCCGACCGATCTCGTTCAGGTACTGGCGAACGGAGTCCGACGAGGCCGATAGCGGCTGAGCCTCGGGGCGCTCACCATCCTCCGACAGGTCGTCGACGATCTGCATACCGGCGTCGCGCGCTTCCTGGGCGGCGTCATCGACCCACGAGGGGCCGTGGTTCAGCGGATCGAACAGCTCCTGGAGCTCCGAGAGCAGCACGTAGCCGCGGCTGGCACCACGCTGGAACAGCTCGCTGAGCGGCGCGACCTCTGCCACGTGCGGTCTTCCTCGTCAATGGCCCGTGGGCCGGCACCCGTGCTCCTGGGTTCGTCGGCGACGACGTGAGGGGCCTTGAGCGTGACGTGGCGTCCACGCGGCCCTGACCGCCGACCGGCCCCAGGGTGCGCGGATGGTATCCACCTAGAGCCCGCCCGACACGTGTCTCCAGTACGCCGTGGGAAGGGACGCGGGCTCCGCGTGTCGAAGGTCCCCCGCAGTCGTCTCCAGAGGGGTAGCGCTCGTGTCCATCACCCGTCGTGAACTGCTGAAGGCCGGAGCTCTAGGGGTCGGGGCGGGGCTCCTCGCCGCCGCGGCCCCCGGGCGCGTGTCCATCGCCCCATCCGCGCCTGCGCTGCACCTGGTCAGGGTCCCCGGGCCCGTGTCGGGGCGCCAGGCGGCGATGCTGGCGACGCTCGACGACACGCACCGCATCCTGGTGGGCGGCGGGCGGGAGTTCCTGCTGTGGCCAGGTGACGCCGACGCGCTCGACGCCGCCGGGATCGCCTACGACGCCCTCGACGCGGACGTGCTCCGCGACGCACGCCGCGACCCGGGTCGGTCCATCGCCCCGCAACCCGGCGAGCGCGACGAATACCGCATCGTCGACGACTACCGGACCGACCTCGTGGCGCTCGTCGAGCAGTTCGGCCCCGAGGGGCTGGCGCGGCTCATCGAGCTGCCGACCCCCTCGCTGGTCGGACGAACGCTGTGGGGCATCGAGATCGCCGAGGATGTCGACCGTCAGGACGGGCGTCCGGTGCTGTACATGGACGGGCTGCACCACGCGCGCGAGTGGCCCGCGGGCGAGATGCCGATCATGTGGGCACACGACCTCCTCGAGGGCCACGGCACCGACCCGGACATGACCCACATCGTCCGCAACGCCCGCACGATCATCGTCCCGTGCGTGAACCCCGATGGCTTCGTGCGCTCGCGGATGTCGCCGGTCCAGGTGGACAGCTCCAACGACGTCTTCAACGCGGGCCAGTTGGCCCTGGGCATCTCCGGGCAGGAGAGCTACTGGCGCAAGAACCTGCGCTCGTTCAGTGGCGTCAACGTCGACGGTGGCGCCACGGACCGCGACAACCCCGACGCCTACGGCATCGACCTGAACCGCAACTACCCCTTCCTGTGGGGCGACAACGCGGGTTCCTCGAACCTCCAGGTCGGGCAGACCTACCGCGGGACCGCCCCGTACTCCGAACCCGTCACCCACAACGTCCGCGATCTGTTCCTCGCGCACACCCCGATCGCCGCGATCACGCATCACACCTACGGCGAGATCATGCTGATCCCGTGGGGCCGCAACCCCGCCGTGGTGCGCAGCCCCGACTGGGATCTGATGTTCGAGATCGGCGAGGAGATGCAGGCGAGCAACGGCTACGGGCCGCAGCAGGCGTTCAGCCTCTACGCCACGTCGGGCACCAGCCGCGACTGGGGGCACGCCGCCACCAGCACGATCATCTACACCTTCGAGCACGGCACGGAGTTCCACGGGCCCTACGGCTCGACCATCCCGCAGATGTACAGCGACAACCGTGGGGCGTTCATCACCTGGTCCCACCGCGCCATCGACCCCGCCTCCCACCTGGTCATCACCGGTCGGATCGTGGACGGGGCGGGCAACCCCGTTCCCGACGCCGAGGTGGCCCTCACGAAGTCGTTCGAGACCCCGACGGCTCAGGGCACCCTCGTGCCGGAGTCCGTCACGAAGGTCGTGCGTGCCGGCGCGGACGGACGGTTCGAGCTGCACGCGCCCCCCAGTACGCGGCCGCACCTGGCCGAAGCCGTATTCGGCGGCCCCAAGACCGAGCCGTGGCTCGTCGCGTTCGGACCCGCCGGCCTTCCAACCGTGCCGGTGGAGGCCGGGCGGGGGGAGGTCGTCGACCTCGACGATGTCACCATCTAGCGCGGGAGACCGCGAAACGCCCCGCACCGAGAGGTGACGGGGCGCTCCGTTGGTGGCTCGATCGTCAAGCCGCCTCGATGGCCTCGAGCAGGCCCGCGAGCGTGTCGCTCTGGGCCGGGTGACGCAGCTTGGCGAGAGCCGCGTTTTGCATCTGACGGATCCGCTCGCGGGTGAGGCCGAAGTGGTCCCCGATCTCGTCGAGCGTGCGCGTCTCGCCATCGATCAGACCGAAGCGCATCATCAGGATGGTGCGTTCGCGTTCGGAGAGGCCGGCCAGGGCACGATCGATCTGAGCTCGGGCGTCGCCTGCTGCGGCGGACCACGACGGATCCACGGCGTTGTCGTCCGGCAGGAGGTCACCCAGCGCAGCGTCACCATCCTCGCCGACGGGCTTGTCGAGCGAGACCGCGCGGGCCAGACCCTCGCGGACCTCTCGGAGCCGTTCGACGGTCAGGTCGACGCGCTCAGCGAGCTGCGCCTCGGTCGGATCCTCGCCGAGCTCTCGACGCAGGTCCTGCTCCGCACGCCGGATCTTCCCGCCGAGTTCCCAGACGTGCACGGGCAGGCGCACGGTCCGGGCCTTGGTGGCGATCCCGCGCTGCATCGCCTGACGGATCCACCAGACGGCGTAGGTCGAGAACTTGTAGCCCTTGCGGAAGTCGAACTTCTCCACCGCCCTGATCAGGCCGAGGTTGCCCTCCTGGATCAGCTCGAGCAGATCGAGGTCACGGGAGCCGTACTTCTTCGCCTGCGACACCACCAGCCGCAGGTTTGTCCGGACCATCTCGTCCTTGGCTCGCTGACCTTCCTTGACGATGCGCTCGAGGGTCGCGCGAGCGCCGGGGGTGAACGAGACACCGCTGCGGAGCATGTCCTTGGCGGCCTCGCCGGCCTGGTAGCGCTTGGAGAAGTCGGCTTCCTGCTCTGCGGTGAGCAGCTCGTGCTGGGCGGCCTCGTTCAGGTACTGGCGGATCGAGTCGCGCGACAGCCCCCGCGAGGGGACCTCGGGGACCTCGACGTCGCCGGTGACGTCGTCGACGACCACGAGACTCAGGTCCTCAGCGCGTTCGACCTGCTCGGAGACCCAGTCGTCGTGCTCGTCCAGCGGAGCGGCGAGATCCTCGAGCTCGGACATGAGGAGATAACCGCGCTCGGAAGCGCGGTCGAACAGCTCCGTCAGAGCGTTCCCGAGGGGTTCGGTCAGCGTGTCGGCCAAGTCGGTTCGATCCTCTCTGGTGCCTCGCGGTCGTACCCAGGGGTCCAGCATCGGTGCTCAGCACCGCTACCGGTGGCGCAGCCCCCGCCGGGTCGGACGGGGTGGAAGGTGGGTTCCCGACCGTTGGGACGGGCACCCCCGGCTACCGACAACCGTCGAACGGGAGACACGACAGGAACAACTCCCGTGGATGCCGGGCTGTTCCCCGTCGGCTCTAACGCACCGTGGTCAAGGAGGGTTCCACCACCGTCCGCCAGGCGCGCGCCTCCCTCGCACGCCTCTCGCGGAGCGTCTCGCTACCGCGGAGCGATCAGCAGCGACTGGGCTCCGCGGCCGATGTGGCCGTCCAGGTCGGCGATGCGGGTGGTGGCCAGCCCGACCCCGTGGGCCCCGCTGATCGTGCGGGCGTCGAGGCAGACCCACTCCCCGACGGGGTAGCGGTGCAGGCTCACGGTCAGATCCGGGTTGATGAACATCCAGCGGTCGAGCGGCAACGAGGCGCTGATGCCGTTCCCGGAGTCCGCGGCGATGAGCACACGGCCGAGCGGCGACAGCGGCTCGTCGGGAAGCAGTGGGTACCTGGCCCGCAGCCACATGGTGGCGGGCCCCAGCTCGTCGAACGCGGCGGCGCCCCCGACCGAGATGGCCTCGATCGAGGTGTGGTAGCCGACATCCCACGGCAGCGCGAAGAACGGCGCCACCGCGCCCGCCTCCGGCGGTGGAGGCGGAGGGTCGTCGGGCAGGTCGGCCTCGTCTCCGAGCTGGTCGGTGCGTATCCGCCACGCGCGTGCGAGTGCGACCGGTCCTCGGTCATCGCTCAGCTCCGCTTCGGACAGCTCGACGCTGCGGCCGGGGCGCACGACGCGGCCCGAGACCCGCAGGTGCCCCATGGGGATGGGGCGGAGGATCTCGACCGTGAACCGCGCCACGATCGCGTCCTCGATCCCCGAGACCTGCTCGATCGCGCGGCCCATGAGTGCCGCCGGCGGGCCGCCGTGCAGCGCGTCGGGATCCCACGGCCCACGTGCGTGCTCGGTCGCGCGGAAGCCTTCGTCGGTGGGTACGAAGAAGGCGTCGGTCATCTGCCGAACCCTACTCTTGACCTGCCTCCCCCAGGGCGGGACAGTTCACGGGTGCCGTGCGGGAGCCGTGACGTGTTCACCCAGGTGATCGAGGGACGGGTCGACGATGCCGCGGCGCTGCGACAGCAGCTCGACCGTTGGGTGGCCGACCTCGCGCCCTCGGGATGGCTCGGCACGACGGCGGGTGTCACCACGGATGACGACGCGATCATCATCGTGCGCTTCGCGACGACCGCCGACGCACAGGCCACCAGCGTCCGCCCCGAGCAGGACGCGTGGTGGCGAGACACCCAGCCGCTGTTCACCAGCCCCGTGACCTTCCGGGACTGCGCCGACACCGAGATCTACCTGGCCGGCGGGAGCGACGACGCGGGTTTCGTCCAGGTGATCCGAGCTGGTGTCGCCGACCCGCACCGCCAGAACGAACTGGCCCGCGAACTCGAGGCCCTGCTCCCCCGACACCGGCCCGAGATCATCGGCATGACCATCGCGCGGCACGAGGACGGCGGCATGACCCAGGTCGTCTACTTCACCGACGAACAGCAGGCGCGACGAGGCGAACGGGACGAGCCGACGGGCGAACTCGCGGGGATCCTCGCCGAATGGCGCGACCTGCTCGATCACCCGCGCTACCTCGACCTGACCGGCCCCTGGCTGTTGTCCCCGGTGCCGTGAACGCGGCGGATGCAGCGTCGCCAAAGGCCGAAGCCCCGGTGACGCTCGCGCGCCGCCGGGGCCTCGGTTCAGTGGCTCGAACCTCGCGGTCTGTCGCCACCAGGTCGAGACGTCGGACTGCGATCCTCGTCTCTCCGCCGGGCGGTACCGCACCCGTCGGTCGGTCGTGGACCTCACGACCTCCCACCCGGAGGTGAGCGGCCGATCAACGGCCCACCACCACGGTGCCGGATCGGGTCGATCTCGGTACCTCGTCTCCCGATCCTGCCTCTCGGTCCCTCCGCAGTGGTCCCGATCAGCAGGCCGGAACGTAGATAGGTCACCGACGTCTGTCCAGGGTTCGGGGGATCTCGGGGCGGCTCCGTGCGCGCTGCGACCGACACGTGCGCCAGTTCCTGTGGGCTTCCCTGTGGACGCCCTGTGGGAGCGGTGTGGGCACGGTGTGGGTAACCCGTGCTGCGCCGCGCAGAGTCGCCTGCCGTCACCCGTTCGGGAGGGCCGAGGACCGCACGCGTCCACCGGCGGTCCGTAGGCTGGTTCCACGAGAGGTGATGTCGTGGCGCACCTGCCTGATGGTGACCGACCTGCCCGGGGCGATCGTCCCCTCCCCCATCCCACCTCGACCGAGGATGCGGGGAGCGAGGACTCGTGGCAGCGCTGGATCGGACCCGCGGTCGCCATCCTCGTCGGCGCGATCCTCCTCAGCGGCCTGTTCTCCCCGGGCGCGGGCAACGAGGTCGACTACTCCCGCTTCCTCGACCAGGTCGAGGCGGGCGAGATCGCGACCGCAACCATCGACTCCGATGGGCGCATCGAGGGCGAGACCGCGGAGGGCGAGGCATACACGACGGTACTGCCCACCGCGACGGGGGATCGCGACCTGGTCGCGTTGCTGCGTGAGAACGACGTGGAGGTGGACGCCACCGCCCCGAGCGCCGGATGGTTGCAGGCGCTGATCGGGTTCGCGCCCTTCCTCCTGCTCATCGGTTTCTTCTGGTGGATGAGTCGTCGTGCTCGTGGGCAGATGGGTCAGATCACCGGGATCATGCGGTCGCGGAAGAAGATCATCGATCGCGAGCGCCCCGAGACCGGCTTCGACGATGTCGCGGGCTACGCCGGGGTGAAGGAGGAGGTCCGCGAGATCATCGACTACCTCCGCGACCCCCGGCGCTACGCCGCCACCGGTGCGCGCGGGCCCGGCGGTGTGCTGCTCGTGGGCCCACCCGGGACCGGCAAGACGCTGCTCGCCCGCGCCGTGGCGGGCGAGGCAGACGTGCCGTTCATCTCGGTAGCGGGGTCCAGCTTCGTCGAGATGCTGGTCGGGGTCGGAGCCGCGCGCGTTCGGGACCTGTTCGAGGAGGCACGCAAGCGCGCCCCGGCCATCATCTTCATCGACGAGCTCGACTCCGTCGGACGCAAGCGCGGATCCGCCGCCACCATCGGCTCGCACAACGAGCAGGAACAGACGCTCAACCAGCTCCTGGCCGAGCTGGACGGCTTCGATCCACGCGAGGGCGTCGTCGTGCTCGCCGCGACGAACCGGCCCGAGATGCTCGACCCGGCCCTACTGAGGCCGGGGCGGTTCGACCGTCGCGTCACCGTCCCACCGCCGCTGCTGGAGGATCGGAAGGCGATCCTCCACCTCCACGCGGACGACAAGCCGCTCGCGAGCGACGTCGACCTCGAACGCGTCGCCCGCGGCACCCCGGGCTTCAGCGGGGCCGACCTCGAGAACCTCGTCAACGAGGCTGCTGTGCACGCCGTCCGCGACGGCCGCGAAGAGGTGGCGCAGGCGGACTTCGACGCCGCGCGCGACCGTCTCCTGCTCGGTCGCCGCGACGAGGCCCTGATCCTGACCGAGGACGAGAAGGAGCGGATCGCCGTCCACGAGGCCGGCCACGCCCTGACCGCGGCGCTGCAGCCGGAGGCCGACCCCGTCAGCAAGGTCACCATCATGCCCACGCGCAAGGCGCTGGGGAACACGCAACAGCTGCCGCTCGAGGACCAGCGCCTGCACGCGGAGTCGTACCTCGACGCCAAGCTCACGGTCTTGCTGGGGGGCCGCGCTGCCGAGCACCTCGTACTGGGGGAAGGCTCGACCGGCGGCGCCCAGGACCTGCGGGGCGCGACCGCGCTGGCGATGAAGATGGTGTCGGAGTTCGGACTGTCCCCCCGCCTGGGACCGGTCGGCTGGGCATCGCAGAACGGCGAGTACGTCCCGGTCCCACTGCGGCAGCGTCCGTACGCGGAGGCCACCGGCGAGCTGATCGACGACGAGGTCCGGCGACTGGTCGGCGAGGCCGAGGACAACGCGACGCGGATGCTGCAGGCGCACCGCGACGCTCTGGACGAGCTCGTCTCACGCTTGCTCGAGGACGAGACGGTCGACGGCGACTTCGTGTACGAGCTCGTCGGACGCCAGGTCCCGCAGCGGTCCGAGTAGGGTCCCCCGGGACCGATCGAGGAGGGGCCCCCGTGGGCGAGACGCACGTCGGACCGGCGACCGGGATCGCCGCAAAGTCGGTGACCGGAGCCGGGGGGTGGGCCGTCGGGCGCGACGCCGAGGGCGAGACGTTCGCCGTCTCGCGGCGCTGCCGCCACCTGTACGCCGATCTGGCGCAGGGCAACATCGCTGCCGACGGCTGTCTCGTGTGTCCGTGGCACGCCTCGAAGTACGACGTCAGCACGGGGCGGATGGTGCGGGGCCCTCAGGGGGTCTTCGCCAAGGTCCCCGGTCTCGGCGCAGCGTTCCGAGCCCTCAGCCGCGTCGTTCCGCTCCGGCGCGGTGAGGTCGTCGAGCGCGAGGGCGAGCTGTACGTCCGCTGACGCCCGCTACGACGCTGCGGCCTCGGGTGGTTGGGGCTTGGACTGACCCCGTTGCCGGCGAGACGTCTCGGGGTACGCGATGCGTGGGTGGTAGATACCGACCAGCGCCTCGACGATCGAATCGCGTACGTGCTGCAGCTCGGCGAAGGTGAGGTCGGCCTCGACCAGCTGATGGTCCTCGATGCGTTCGTCGAACAGGCCGTCGACGGTGTCCTCGATCTCCTCGCGGGACAGGGTCCCTCGATCCATCGCCATCGACCGTGTCGTGGCTTCGCAGGAATCGGCGAGGAACAGCACCGCCGCTTCCTTGCGCCTGGGCTTGGTCCCCTTGTAGCGGAAGTGGGCCTCGTCGACCTCGGCGCCGTGCTCACCGGCCCGCTGCACCGCCTCGTTGTAGAAGTACTTCACCAGCGTGGTGCCATGGTGCGCCCCGATCGCCGCGACGACATCGGGCGGGAGGCGGTACTGCCTGGCCATCTCCACCCCGTCGACCACGTGGTTCTGGATGATGATGGCGGAGACCTCGGGCTCGATCTCGTCGTGCGGGTTGGGGATCCCCTGCTGGTTCTCGATGAAGAAGTGAGGACGTCGGACCTTGCCGATGTCGTGGTAGAGCGCGGCCACCGACCCCAGGAGCGCGTTGGCGCCGATCGTCCGGCACGCCCGCTCCACCAGGGTGGCCGTCATCACCGAGTGGTTGTAGGAGCCCAGCGCCTTGTGCTCGAGCTCACGGAGCAAGGGGTGGTTGCGGTCGGCGAGGTCCAGCAGCGTCGTGACCGTCGATATGCGGAAGATGGACTCGAAGAACGGCAGCGTGCCGTTGACGATGAGCGAGGTCAGGACACCGTTGGCGAACCCGGCCACCGCGGCGGTCCCGATGACGCCTAGTGGATCGAAGACGGCGGCTGTCACCACCGCGATGATCGGGTAGGTCACCATCGTCTGCCACGAGGCCCGTCGCAGGTCACCTCGCGAGGCGATCCGCGCCACGAGGGGAACGCTGAGCAGGACTGCGGCCGCCGCGAAAACCGCCACTCCGGGGGTCCGTGGCGTTAGGAGAACGGGGAGGAGGACGCCCGGGAGGACGGTCAGGGCACCGACGGAGGGGTTCACGAGGATGGTCGCGAGCATGGCGAACGCGCCCGCCGGCACGACGTACCACCAACCCGACTGCGTCGACTCGACGAGGAACGAGATGCCCGCGGCGAACAACCCGTAACCGAGCGTCAGCACCGCCAGCAGGAGCATCAACGCGGGGTTGGTCCAAACGATCCTCTGCGTGACGACGAGGAACGCGACGGCGATCAGGACCAGCAGCGCCACGATCCCGGCGGCCTTCGCGAGTTCGCGGCGAGCGTCCGTGCCCTCGAAGCCGACCTCCTCGAGCGCCGCGAACTGGACCTCGTCGACGACCTCACCTGCCCGCACGATCGGGCTCCCCGCCGGGAACGTGCGCACGACGTCGTCGACCTCGGCGGCCGCCCGGTCGCGGGCCGCCTCGGTCTGGGCCGGGTCGACCTGGACGGTGGGTTGCATGACGGCGCGGATGAGCGGGTCCACCACCGTGCTCCCGGAGTCGTCGGGGAAGCTGCGGAGCGCGAGCTCGATGCGGAGCTGCTCGTTCAGCACCCGCTCGAGCTGCTCCTCGGTGATGGCTTGCCGAGCCAGCTCACGCGCGATGTCGACCGTCTCGGGCTCGAGGAAGTCGAGTTCGGAGCTGGACAGGTCGACGAGCGCCCCGAGCACGGCGTCGTCGAGGAAGGGGATCCGCTCACGCAGCGCCTCGATCTGTTCCTCGCGGGACGGGGTGACCGGCTCCCGATCCTGGGCCGTCTCGGTCACCGTGCCATCAGGGTCGGTTGCGGCGGGGGCCGGCGCCGGAGCGGGGCGCCGGACCTCCTCCACCGCGGCGAAGACGTCCTGGGCGCGTCGGATGACGGTCGCCTGCGCCTCGTCGTCGAACACCGTGACGGGGTTCACCGAGTCGCGGGCGTCGCGTCGCGCCCGCTCGGTGGCGTCCTCGTCGATGACGCGCACGAGGTCCGCGGTGATCACCGTGCGCGGAGAGGGTTCACTGACACGGATGGTCTCGTCGTCCCGGAACGCCTGCAGGGCCAGCACGAGCGGCAGCACGATGACGACGAGCACGCTTGCGAGCACACGCATGAACAGCGCACGTCGCCTCGCCGCGTCCACCTCGGGCTCCCCTTCTCTCGTCCGGCCCGCCGCGGCCGGCACGGTTCGCGATGCTGCAGGGTACGCGCGCGGGAGGAGCCGGTGGCGTGCCGGGACCCGTTACGATCGCGGCCCGCGTCGTGAGAGGGCGACCTGGCCGGTCAGGTGCTGCTCCTGCTCGCCGTGCTCGCCCCGTCGGTGATCCTGCACGAGGTGGCGCACGGCGCGGTCGCCCTGCGCTTCGGCGATCCCACCGCGAAGGAAGCCGGGCGCCTGACGCTCAACCCCGTGCGGCACGTGGATCCGCTCGGGACGATCATCCTGCCCACGATCCTCGCGGTCACCGGTGGTGCGGTCTTCGGTTGGGCCAAGCCCGTCCCGGTCAACCCCTCGCGCATGCGCCGACCGCGCGATCACGGGTTGGTCGTCAGCCTCGCTGGCCCGGCGGTGAACATCGCGCTGGCGGTCGGGGCGGCGCTCGTGTTCCGAGCCATCGAGCCCGAAGGCGGGTTGGGCATCCGTGCCGACGAGGTCAGCCTGCGTGCGTACGTGGTCTTCTTCGGCCTCGTGAACGTGGTCCTGGCGGCCTTCAACCTCATCCCCGTCCCGCCCCTCGACGGCTCCGCCATCATCGAACGGTTCATGCCCGTCCGTTTCCTCGGACCGTGGCACCAGGTCCGCCAGTACTCGATGCTGCTGGTCCTCGGTCTGGTGCTACTCGTCCCCGGCGCACTCGACACCGTGTTCGACGTCGCCATCGACCTGTGGGCTCGCCTGCTCTGAGGTTCACTCGGCTCGCGCCAGCGTGGCCAGACCACGCACCGGCAGGGTGCTCACGGTCGGCTCGGCGCCGGAAAGATCGACCACCAGCGGCTCGCTCCAGGTAGGCCGTTCGACATCCGCGCTGCCGCGGGAGACGACCACGAGCCCGCCGACGGTATCGACGGCGCGGGGCGCGAAGCCTGCGTCGTACTGCTGAGGCAACCGCAGCAGCGTCGCGCCCGTCCGCAGATCGAGCACGACGAGCTCCCAGGAACGGATGACGCCGTCGTCCCCCGGGACGAGTTGCGTGTAGGCGAGCCTGCTGCCGGTAGGGTCGAGCGCCGGGTGATCGGGGCACGTGACATCGTCCGCGCAGGGCGAGCCCGGAGGGAGCGGGTTGTGCTCCACCTCGACCGGTGTTCCGGTCGCCGCGACGAACTCGAACCACCGCGACGCCTCGGCGCTCGTGTTCAGCAGGTACAGACCCCCTCCAGCGGAGACCGAGACCGGCCCGTACTCCCAGCCGCCGACCTCGAGGACGCGCCGGGTGTCGCCGGTCCCCACGTCGTAGGTGAACAGCTCCTCGCTCGCGTCCTGCGGTGTCGCCCCCCGCCGCACCGAGTACACCGCGAGGACCTGCTCGTCGCTGACGACGGGGCCGTGGAGCCGCAACGTCACGTCGACGTTGCCCTCGACGACCGGGACGGGTTCATCGGTCCCGACCCGTGCGTGGTAGATGGAGGTGTCCTCCTCCGTGCTGGCGTGGAAGCCCTCGGTGAACTGCATGAGCGCCCCGCCAGCCCCGTCGTCGAACGCGATCGCGGCCGGGTCGTGCGCGAGCTCGGTCGTGACGCCGTCCTCGTACCGCACGACCCCGCCGTCGGAGGCGACGACGAACCGCGGATCGGCTGTGAGGTCAGATGGCCGCGTGGTGGGGGCGCCGTCGCCGGTCGCTGCGGAGGTCGGCGACGAGATCCCCGCGCCCGGGGCCCGGTCCTCGGTCGCGGCGGGACCGGTCGGGATCTCGGGCGCGGTCGTGACCGGCGTCACTGCCCCGTCAGGGGCTTGCGAACCGTCACCGCACGCGCTGAGCAGCGCGACGAACAGGACGAGGAAGCACATGCGCCGGCTCACGCTTCGCCGATGTGCTCGATCACCTCGGTCCGCGGCAACTCACCATCCTCGTCGGCGCACGACAGAGCCTACGCGCCCCGCGTGCGGCGGCGAGAGGATCTCAGCGGGTCGGGATCCAGACCCTGGAGCCCGTTCCAGGCGAGGTTGACCAGGTGTGCGGCGACCTCGCTCGGCTCCGGCTTGCCGGTCTCGAGCCACCACTCCCCCACGAGAGCGACCATCCCGACGAGCGCGCGCGCGTACAGCGGCGCCAGCTTGGGGTCGAGGTCGCGCGCCTCGAACTCGGCCGCGAGGATCGACTGGGCCTGGTCGGCGACATCGTTGAGCAGGCTCGGGAGCGTCCCGGCCGAGGTGCCCACCGGTGCGTCCCGGACGAGGATGCGGAAGCCATCCCGGTGTTTGTCGATGTACTCGAGGAAGACGTCCACGCTGCGTTCGACGGCGGCGCGGGGATGTGGGGCGTCGCTGAGCGCATGGACCAGGGCGTCGAGGAGGCGGTGCACCTCGAGGTCCACCACCACGGCGTACAGGCCGTCCTTGCCCCCGAAGTGCTCGTAGACGACCGGCTTGCTGACCCCGGCCCGGTCGGCGATCTCCTCGACCGAGGCGGCTTCGAAACCCCGTTCGGCGAACACCTTCCGGCCGACCCCGATGAGTTGCTCCCGCCGCTCCTGGCCCGTCATACGGACCCGGTTGGCGGTCACCCGATCGCCCGCGCCCGCCGGGGTAGACGCCCGAGCCGACGCAGACGCTCGGGTGTGCCGGTCCACTTGCGCTGCAGGAGCGACGGCGACGGGAGCCGGATGTCACGGGCGAGGCGGATCCACGACAGCACGCGGATGAAGACCCACGCCGGGTCGAACTGCCCGCGGAGGAGGCCATGTCGCGCGGACGTGGGGAAGGCGTGGTGGTTGTTGTGCCACGACTCGCCGAAGCTGAGCAGCGACAGCACCCAGTTGTTGGTGGACAGGTCGCGGCTCTCGAACGGCCGCTCGCCGAAGAAGTGGCAGATGGAGTTGATGCTCCAGGTGACGTGCTGGAGCACGAACACCCGGACGACCGAGCCCCACAGGAAGGCGGTGAACGCACCCCACAGCGACCAGGTGACGAGCCCACCGATCAGCGCGGGGGCGACGAACGTGACGAGGGTCAGCCTCGGCCACAGTCGGTCCATCCCCACCATCGTCGGCTCGTCCTCGAGGTCGGGTGCCCACCGTTCGCCCAGGGTGGTGTTGGGCCGGAACATCCAGCCCATGTGCGCGTGCCACAGACCCCGGAGCGTCCCACGCAGCCCCGGTTCCTCGACCAGGTGGGGTGAGTGGGGATCGCCGTAGGCATCGGAGTAGGCGTGGTGGCGACGGTGGGTCGCGACCCACTCGATGATCGGGCCCTGCACGGCGAGGGACCCCGCCAGCGCGAGCAGGAACCGGACCGGCTTCGCGGCTTCGAAGCTACGGTGGGTGAAGAGCCGGTGGTAGCCGACGGTCACCCCGACGAGGGTGAACAGGTAGAAGGTCAGGAACAGGGCGAGATCGACGGCACTGAGGCCACGCCCCCACAGCAGCGCCCCGGCCACGGCCACGCCGACCAGCGGGCCGACCGTGAACAGCACGGCCATGCGCCGCTGGAACGCCACCTCGGAGGGGGTGGCGGGGCGGACACCGGGGACTTCCGGTGGACCTTCCTCGGCGAGGGCACGCGCGACGATGGGGTCGTTGTCGAGGGTGGCGCTGTCGGGCACGGTCCGTATCTCCGCTCGCTGGAACCTACGCCTCCGTAGGTTACGCCACCGTAGGTCGAAAGCGAATCGAGCGTGCGGACACCGGACCGGCAGACTCCCGCCGTGACCCACGACCGTGAGCCAGCCACGTCGGTCCGCACGTCCGCTGAGGCGGCACGTGCGGGGGCGGTGGACGTCACCCCGATCCTGATCGGGGTGATCCCCTTCGGGCTGCTGGCCGGCGTGACCGCCACCGACATCGGACTCGGCGTCCTCGAAGCCAGCGGCTTCTCGGTCATCGTCTTCGCCGGCGCCGCACAGCTGGCAGCGATCGACCTCCTCGGCCGCGACGCGGCGGTGCCGATCGTGATCGCGACCGCCCTGATCATCAACCTCCGGATGCTGATGTACGGGGCATCGCTCGCGCCCTACCTCGCGCACGAACCACGGTGGCGCCGTGCCGGCGTGGCCTACGTGCTCACCGACCAGTCCTACGCGCTGGCAGTGGTGCGTTACGACGCGGGCGAGCCGCTGCGCACACGCATCGCCTACTACCTCGGGGTGGCCGTCCCCATGTGGCTGTCGTGGCAAGCGGCGACGCTGGTCGGGGCGGCGGCGGGCAACACCATCCCCGAGTCGGTACCGCTGTCGTTCGCCATCCCGCTGATGTTCCTGGCGCTGCTGCAACCCGCGGTGAAGGACCCAGCGACGACGTGGGCGGCAGTCGTCGCCGGAACGGTGGCCGTGGTCGCCGCACCGCTTCCCGCCAACCTCGGTCTGCCGCTGGCTGCGGTCAGCGGCATCGTCGCCGGGACCACGATCAGCTCGCGCCGGCGAGGCACGGCGTGAGCCTGCGGGAGCGCGCCTGGGTCGTCATCGTCGCGGTCGGCGTGGGTACCTACGCCATCCGTCTGACGTTCCTGGCGCTGGCCGACCGGATGACCGCGTTGCCGCCCCGAGTGACGTCGGCGCTGCAGATGATCCCCCCCTCCGCGCTCGCCGCCCTCGTGGCTCCCGCGCTGTTGCGCCCCGCTGGGACGATCGATCTGGCACAGCCGCGGCTGTTGGCCGGGGCGATCGCGGCGGTCGTCGCGTGGACGACCCGGAGCGTGCTCGGCACCATCGTCGTGGGCATGGTCGTGCTGGTCGCCCTGCAGGAGCTCGGGTGGTCGTGAGGAACCTCAGCGGCTCCGCTCACGCCTCCGCGACGAGCCAGGTGAGGACCGCGATGTCCAGCACCTTGACGCGGAGTTCGTCCTTCACCTCGACTCCGCTCGCGCCGCCAACCACCGCATCGATGGTCGCACATCGGGTCCTCCGACGGGGCGTTGCCGGCCACCTCGGACCAGCCGGCCCGGCAGCTCGCCGGTGTGCTCGCCCTGCGCGTACGTGACCGTCCCGCCGACGATCGTCACCTTGTACCCATCGGCACGCTGGACCAGGCGCTTGCCGCCGGCGGGCAGGTCGAAGACCATCTCGGGACGACGTGGCGCGAGGCGGTCGAGGTCGATCACGTTGAGATCGGCGCAGTACCCGGGAGCCAGCACCCCGCGATCGTGCAGGCCGACCGACGCGGCGGTGTCGAGGGTGTGGGCCTTGACGAGCCACGGCAGGTCGATCCTGGGACCACGGCTGCGGTCGCGCCCCCAGAAACCGATCAGTGTGGTGGGGAAGCTGGCGTCGCAGATCGTCCCGACGTGCGCCCCGCCATCGCTGAGGCCGACGACCGTGTCGGGGTGCAGCAGCAGCTCGCGCTGGTCGTCGAGGGTGGCGTCCGCGTAGTTGAAGACGGGGAAGTACAGCAGCTCGCGTCCGTCGTCCTGCAGCAGCAGGTCGTAGGTCAGCTCCGCGGGAGATCGTTCCTCTCGTGCGGCTCGCGAGGCGACGCTGTCGTCGGGAGGCGGCTCGTAGTCGGGCGGATCCCCGAGCGGGAAGAGCCGGTCGTAGCGGTCCGCCATGAAGGAGTCGGCGGCACCGGCCTGCAGGATCCGCGCACGGCGGTCGGGGTCGCGGAGGGCAGCGACCTTGGCATCGTGGTCGAGCTGGCTGACCTCGGCCTGGTAGACGGGGTTGGCCAGCAGCGGGTGGAGGGTCGCCTGCAGGCCCATCAGGATCCCGATGCCACGGACCGCGACCTGCGCGCACATCGGAAGGCCCTCGTCGGCGGCCGCGGCGATGAGCGCGAGTTCCTCGCGCCACTGGCCGGGCACGACCGCGCGTTGGTTGAGCGAGACGTGGACCGGCCGGCCGGTGGCGGCCATGCGCCGGAACGTCTCGAACTCCGGGGCCAGGTCCTCGAAGTCGGAGATGAGCTCGATGTAGCCGCGCCCCGTGGTCCCCATGGCCTGAGCGAGTCCCACGAGCTCGTCTCGCTCGGCGCTGAGGCTGGGGGTCAGCTCGCCGGTCGACGCACGGTGGTTGATGGTCCTCGACGTCGAGAACCCCAGCGCGCCGGCGCGCAGCCCGTCGGCGAGCAGCTCGCCCATCCGAGCCACGTCATCGGGCGTCGCGGGCTCGCGCTCCGCCCCGCGCTCGCCCATGACGTACAGGCGCAGCGGGGCGTGTGGCACGAGCACCCCGACGTCGAGGTCGAACCGGCGACGTCCGACCGCATCGAGGTACTCGGGGAACGACTCCCACTCCCACTGGATGCCCTCGTGGAGCGCGGTGCCGGGGATGTCCTCGACCCCCTCCATCAGCTCGATCAGCGTCGCGTGATCGGCGGGTCGGACCGGGGCGAAGCCCACCCCGCAGTTGCCCATCACCGCGGTGGTGACCCCGTGCCAGGACGTCGGCGTCAGCTGTGGCGACCACGTGACCATGCCGTCGTAGTGCGTGTGGATGTCGACGAAGCCCGGCGTTACGAGGGCACCGTCGGCATCGACCACGCGGTGCGCTGTGCCGACCACCTCCCCGACCGCGCTGATGACCCCGCCGGTGACGGCGACGTCGGCGGCGCGGGGCGGGGCGCCGGTGCCGTCGAGCACCGTGCCACCACGCACGATGAGGTCGTGGGTCAGCCGCCGCTCTCCTGGAGGCTCCGCGTCGACCGTACCGGGGCGACGTACGTGCTTGCACTCCACGCGCGCCCGGGAAGTCCTTGCGTGCGCGAGTCGTTACGGTGGATGCTCAACCAGGAGCCCGCTGTGCCCGCCGTGACCACCGATCCGCTCGTCCTGCCCCGCATCGCCAGCCCGGACCTCGCGACGACGGAGTGGCGTCGCGTCAACCGCATCGTGACGGCTCAGCGCACGCTCGAGGGCGAGGGGTTCGAGGTCCGCCGCCCCTTCCCGGGGGTGATCTCACTGCACGAGGCCGACCCGTTCCTGCTGCTGGATCACATGGGCGGCCGCGAGTTGGCGCCCTACGAGGCCAAGGGTGCTCCCGACCACCCCCACCGCGGCTTCGAGACCGTCACCTACCTGTTCGACGGCGAGCTCGAACACCGCGACTCGACCGGCAGCGGCGGCGTCATCTACGGCGGAGACACGCAATGGATGACGGCTGGCGCCGGGATCGTCCACTCCGAGATGCCCACCCACCACATCCTCACGAAGGGTGGGATCGTCGAGGGCTTCCAGCTGTGGGTGAACCTGCCCCGGACGGACAAGCTCGTCACCCCGCGCTACCAGGACCTGACCCGCAAGGACCTGACGCTGGTCGCCTCGCACGACGGGGCGTCGCTGATCCGGATCGTCGCCGGTGAGCTCGGCGGGCACGCCGGACCCGGCAGCACCTACACGCCCATCGTGTACGCGCACGCCTCCGTCGCTCCGGGTGCCGAACTCCGGCTGCCGTGGCCAAGGGACTTCAACGCGCTCGTCTACTCCCCCGCCGGAACGGGCTTCGCCGGCACGGAGCGCCTCGCCTTCGGCGAGAGCCAGCTCGTCGTGTTCGGCGAGGGGGACGGCGTGGTCCTCGCCGCGGCGGAGCACCAGCCGACGAACGTCGGCAACCTCGAGGTGCTCCTGCTCGGCGGAAGGCCCATCCGCGAGCCGATCTTCCACTACGGCCCGTTCGTGATGAACACCCGCGAGGAGGTCCTCACGGCACTGGAGGACTTCCGATCGGGGCGCATGGGACGGATACCTCCGAAGCACGGCGCGCCGAACCCGTGACCGCGGCACCGTAGGCTCACGCCGTCCCGCGACGAGGAGGCGGCGTTGGAGTACGTGCGGCTGGGCCGGACCGGCCTGAAGGTGTCGCGGGTCTGGCTCGGGATGATGAGCTACGGCGACCCCGACTGGCGTGACTGGGTGCTCGACGAGGCCGCGGCGGAAGCGTTCGTCATCCGCGCCCTCGAGGCCGGCATCAACACCTTCGACACCGCCGACATGTACTCGCTGGGGATCTCCGAGAAGGTCACGGGGAAGCTGCTGCTGAAGCACGCCCCGCGGTCCGAGATCGTCATCGCCACCAAGCTCTTCTTTCCCCACAACGACGAGCCGAACCAGGGCGGGCTGTCGCGCAAGCACGTCATGGACGCCATCGACGCGTCGCTGCGCCGGCTCGGGACTGACCACGTCGACCTGTACCAGATCCACCGCTTCGACCCCGACGTCCCGGTCGAGGAGACGATGGCGGCGCTGCACGACGTCGTGCGGGCGGGCAAGGCGCGCTACCTCGGGGCGTCGTCGATGCACGCGTGGCAGTTCGCCAAGATGCAGCGGGTCGCCGCGGTCAACGGCTGGACCGAGTTCGTCTCGATGCAGCCGCACTACAACCTGCTCTACCGCGAGGAGGAGCGCGAGATGCTCCCCCTGTGCCTCGACCAGGGCGTGGGCGTGGTGCCGTGGAGCCCGCTGGCGCGCGGGGTCCTCGCGCGTCCCCGCGACGCTTACGACGACAAGCCGACCGCCCGCGCCGAGAGCGACGGGTTCACCCCCTACCTGTACGACGAGGCCGCGCTCGAGATCGTGGACCGCGTCGGTCAGGTGGCGGACGAGGTCGGGGCGAGCCGCGCCCAGGTGGCGCTCTCGTGGGTGCTGCGCAACCCCGCGGTCACCGCCCCGATCGTCGGAGCGACGAAGATGGACCATCTCGAGCAGGCCCTCGGGGCGCTCGACGTGGTTCTGAGCGACGAGCAGGTCGCACGCCTCGAGGAGCCCTACGTCCCCCGCGAGGTCCGGGGGCACGGTTAGTTAGTCGACGATGGCGTCGATGCGCTCGAGCACGTCGTCGGTCAGCTTCGGGAGGACGTCGAGCGCCCCGAGGTTCTCCTCGAGCTGGCTCAGCCTGCTCGCTCCGAGGATCACCGTCGAGACGTTGCGGTTCGCGGCGCACCACGCGATCGACAGCTGCGCGAGCGAACAACCGAGGTCGTCGGCGACGTCCTTCAGCGCGCGGACCTGCTCGTTGGCGCCCTCGTCGGTGAGGTAGCGCTGCAGCCACCCGTAGCCCTCGAGGTCGGCACGGCTGCCCTCCGGGATGCCATCGAGGTACTTGCCCGTCAGCAGCCCGGAGGCGAGCGGACTCCACGTCGTCAGCCCGAGGCCGAGGTCCTCGTAGAGCCTGGCGTACTCCCTCTCGACCTTCTTGCGGGTGAGGATGTTGTACTGCGGCTGCTCCATCACCGGCTTGTGCAGGTGGTGGCGCTCCGCGATCTCGTAGGCGGCGCGGATCTCGTCCGCGGACCACTCCGACGTTCCCCAGTAGTGCGCCTTGCCCGCCGAGACGATGTCGCTCATCGCCCAGACCGTCTCCTCGATCGGGGTCTCGGGGTCGGAGCGGTGGCAGAACAGCAGGTCGACGAAGTCGAGCTGCAACCGCTCGAGCGAGCCGTCGATGGCCTGGGCCAGGTACTTGCGGTTGAGGGTGTTGCGCATGTTCACGACGTCGCCGTGGATCCCCCAGAACAGCTTGGTCGAGATGACGTAGCGCTGTCGGGGCCAGCCGAGCTTCGCGATGACCCTCCCCATCTGCGCTTCAGAGTCACCGCGCTCGTAGGTCTCGGCGTTGTCGAAGAAGTTGACGCCGGCGTCGTACGCGGCCTGCATGCACTCGAGGGCGGTGTCGTCGCCGTGCTGCTTGGCGAACGTGACCCACGAGCCGAAGCTGAGCACGCTCACCTTCAGGCCGGAGCGGCCCAGGCGGCGGTAGGTCATCTCGGTCACGGTCTCCCTCGCGTTCGACGTGCGCTCGAGCCTAACCCTCGAGATGGAGCCGTTGAACCCGTCGGCCAGGTTCAGCGGTTCGACCTTCCCCTCACTGGTAGCTGACGAACCAGGGGCGCGGATCGCGCGCGTAGGTCTCGGCCGGACCGAGCACCGCGGGAGTGTCCTCGTCGTAGAAGTTCTTCCACCCGAACCACGTGCCGGGGGGCGCATCGCGGGTGATCGTCGCGTAGGTCCCCACCTTCGAGGCCTGGCTGCCTTGGCCATCCATCTGGATGAGGACCGCGAGCTCGCCCCGGGAGGTGTCGAGACGAGCACGGTCGCCGATCATCGACCGCTGGAACTGGTGCACGATCAGCAGCTTCTGCGGCAGCGCCTCCTCCCGGACCAGATCGGCCAGCCACGCCACCATCTGGTTCACCTCGTCGACGTGCACCGATCCGATCTGCCGCAGGTGGACCTGATCGGGCGTGAGGCGCCACTCCGGATCGAGCGCGAGCCCCACGTGCGGGCGACGCAGGAACTCCTCGTACTCCTTGGCCTGCGTGACGAAATCGGTGCGCCCGGGCTGGAGGTCGAGGACGACGTAGATCCCCTCGCGCTCAGCGACGTCGATCCACTCGCCGAGACGAGTCCGGTCGGTCCGGCGCGAGTAGTCGCCACCGGCCCCCGGTCCACCCGCGGCGACGGTCGCGATGATCTCGAACGTCGGGACGACCGGTTCCTCGGCGAGCCCGTCGTACTGCGCGGCGAGATCCCGGACACGGTCGGCAGCGGCGTCGGGGCCCTGCTCTCCGAGCGCCCCGAGCGCCGCGCTCTCGGTGGCGCCGTACAGCGCCACCAGGCGCCGGTGCGGGAACAGCACCTGGCCGCCACCCGGTAGCTGCAGCCCACGGCGCACCACGGCCACCTGCCACCTCGCCACCTCAGGGTCCAGCTGCTGCCACGCACCGCTCGATCCGACCAAGATCGTGGGCCCAGCGACCGCGCGCAGTCGGTCACCGATCACCGGATCGGCACGCAGGTCGGAGGCGGCCGTGGCCACGACCTCGAAGCCCGCGGCCCGCGCGACCCAGGCGCTGTCCGCTGCGACGCGGTCGTCGACACGGACCACGGCGATCCCTCGAACCTGAGCGGGGCGCGCCGACCGGAGCAGGTCGTTCACCTCGGACAGATCGGCGCTGGTGGGTACCGCATCGGCGAACGGATCGGACACCACGCCCGCCGTGGCGGTCTCGGGGACGAGGGTGAGCGCGGGCCCGAGCCCCCGGCCGATCGGCACCCGCAGCACCGGGACGCCGGAGGGGCCCACTGCCGACCCGACCGCGACGATCAGTTCGGGGCTCAGCCGCGCCGCGGCGTGCGCGCTCGGCACGAGGGGCGCACGCAGGCGGTTGCCGAGCCACACACCCACCTGGCTCGCCGTCCCATCGGGAGCGGCGACGACGACGATCGGGGTGCGCGCCAACAGCGTGTCCGTCAGGGCGGCTTCGAGCTCCGCCCGATCCGGCGCTTCGATCCGTGCGAGGTCCTGCGGTTCGGCCAGGACGGGCGGCTGCCAGATCGGTGTGGTGGGTGACGGCGTGGGACTCAGCGCCGCCACCGCTACGGAGGCGACGGCCGGGCGTCGGGCCGCGACGGAGGCGCTGACATCCCAGGCCACACCAGCGACGACACCGGCCACCATCACGCTCAGCACGAACCAGCCACGTCGCGTGACGCGGAGCGGTGGGGTGGCGCTGGGTGACGAGGACACGACGGCGTAGGGTGCCCGTTCCCAGCGACGATGGCAGGTTATGGCTTCTCGCGACCTCGCTCCCGGGCTCGACCATGGACCCGACGGAGCGCCCCGCTGCTGGTGGGCGACCAGCGCAGCCGACTACACGGAGTACCACGACGCAGAGTGGGGCTACCCCGTCGGGGACGACGCGCGGCTGTTCGAGAAGCTGTGCCTCGAGGGGTTCCAATCCGGACTGAGCTGGCTGACGATCCTGCGCAGGCGCCCCGGTTTCCGTGCGGCCTTCCACGGCTTCGACATCGAGAAGGTCGCCCGGATGGACGGCTCCGACGTCGACCGACTGCTCCAGGACCGCGGCATCATCCGGCACCGCGGCAAGATCGAGGCCACCCTGCAGAACGCGCGAGCGGCGCTCGAGATCATCGACGAGCACGGTTCCCTCGCCGGGTACGTGTGGCGCTTCGAACCGTCTCCGGAGGACCGACCTCGCCGCATCGACCACGACACCCTGCTGTCGCTCACCCAGACGCCGGCATCGCGAGCCCTGGCGAGGGACCTCAAGGACCGAGGCTTCCGCTTCGTCGGTCCGACGACGGCGTACGCGTTCATGCAGGCGATGGGGCTGGTCAACGACCACCTCGAGGGCTGCTCGATCCGACCCGCCGTCACCGCTGCACGCGACGACTTCGAGGTACCGACGTGACCGGACCGACCCACGAGATCGCTCCCGACGTCCACATGCCGCTGCTGGGCTTGGGCACCTACCTGCTCGATGAGGGGGCGGAGTGCACCCGTGCCGTGGCTACGGCGCTCGAAGCGGGGTACCGCCACATCGACACCGCCTGGATGTACGACAACGAACGCAGCGTCGGACGTGCCCTGCGCGACAGCGGCGTGCAGCGCGAAGAGGTGTTCGTGACCACGAAGCTGTGGAACACCAGACAAGGCGCGGACACCCGTCCGGCGTTCGAGGAGAGCCTCGAGAACCTCGGCCTGAGCTACATCGACCTCTACCTCATCCACTGGCCGCACATCGGCGACGGCGCATCCGCGCCGTCGATGGAGCCGTCGGACGGCTCCCGCGACCGAGAGCGCGGTCTCGGCCGCTCCGTCGGCAAGGGGACCCGACCCATCGCCGCCGCGTGGGAGCAGAGCTGGGAGACGATGCAGAGCTTCGTCGAAGAGGGGCTCGCACGAGCCGTGGGGGTCAGCAACTTCCTCGTCCCGCACCTGGAGCGCCTCGAGCAGCTCGGTCTGCCGATGCCCGCGAACGACCAGATCGAGCTGCACCCGTTCCTGTACGCGAAGCGCCGAGACGTCCTCGACCGTTGCGAGCGCGACGGCATCAGCATCACCGCTTACAGCCCGCTGACGCGCGGCCGCCGGTTCGACCACCCGGCGGTCCGGGCGGTCGCCGACGAGCACGGCGCCACCTCCGCGCAGGTGCTGATCGCGTGGGGCCTCGCGCATGGGTACGCATCCATACCCAAGTCGGCCAACCCCGACCGGATCCGTGAGAACGCCGGGGCGCTCGACGTCGACCTCGACCGCGACGATCTCGCGGCACTCGACCGTCTCGACGAGACCCTCGTGGTGAGCTGGAACCCCGACCGCACCGTCTGACGAAGACCGACTTCGTCCCCCACTTCGGTTCCATATCCAACCGGTTCGGGGGACGAAGTGGGCTCGGAGCCGCGTGGGTACCTTCTCAGCCGCTTCTCAGACCGGCGAGCGAAGCTCGGCCCATGCAGATCCTCGTGGTGGACGACGATCGCGCCGTGCGTGAGTCGCTGCGCCGTGCGCTGGAACTGCACGACTACGACGTGATCCTGGCCGCCGACGGCATGGAGGCGCTCCAGCAAGTCCAGCGCCAACGCCCCGACGCCATCATCCTCGACGTCAACATGCCCGGCGCGGACGGCTTCGCGGTCGCACGCCGGCTCCGGCACGGCGGGGACGACGTACCGATCCTGATGCTGACGGCGCGCGACGATGTACCCGACCGCGTGACCGGTCTCGAAGCCGGCGCGGACGACTACCTCGTCAAGCCGTACGCGCTCGACGAGCTGCTCGCGCGGGTCCGGGCGCTGCTGCGGCGGGCGGGTGGCGAGGTCGCGACGCGCGAGGGTCCGCTGCGGTTCGCCGACCTCGTGCTCGATCCCGACGAGCTCGAGGTCACGCGGGCGGGGCGCACGATCGAGCTCACCCGCACCGAGTACGACCTGCTCCTGGTGTTCATGGAGAACCCCCGGAGGGTGCTGACCCGCGAGGTGCTCCAGGATCGGGTGTGGGGGTCGGACGCCACGTCGTCGAACACGCTGGAGGTGTACGTCGGTTACCTTCGGCGCAAGCTCGAGGCCGATGGTGAGCCGCGGCTGATCCAGACGGTGCGCGGGTTCGGGTACGCGCTACGGGAGCCGTCGTGAGCTTCCGCGCGCGCGTGGCCTTCATCGCGGCGGCCGCCGTGGCGGTCGCGGTCATCGCGGCGAGCGTGGGGATCTACCTCGCCGCCGCGAACGTACTGCGGGGCGAGGTCGACGACTCGCTCCGGGAGATGGCAGCCGAGGTCGACCGGGCGGTGCGGGAACGGCGACCGATATTCGGTCCCCGCCCCGGCCGGCTCGGCGGCCCAGGGGGCTTCATCCAGGTCATCGACGCACGCGGCAACGTCGCCGACGCCGTCGGCGCGACCGAGCCGCTGCCCGTGACCGAGCAGGCACGTCAGGTCGCGCGGGGTGGTGAGGCGCGCTTCGAGACGCTTGACGTCGACGGTCAGCCGGTCCGCGTGCTCACCCTGCCGGCCGTTCGGGGATTGGCGTTGCAGATCGCACGACCGCTGACCGAGGTCGAGGGTTCTCTCGACCAGCTCCGCGCCCGGTTGGTGGTCGGCAGCCTCGTCGGCATCGCGCTCGCGGCCGCCCTGGGCACGATCGTCGCCCGTCGCGCGGTCCGGCCGGTCGAACAGCTCACCGACCTGGCGGAGAACGTCGCCGCAACCCAGGACCTGTCCCGCCGCATCGAGGTCCAGAGCGAGGACGAGATCGGACGCCTCGCGACGACGTTCAACCGCATGCTCGCCGAACTCGAACAGGCCCGTGACAGCCAGCGCCAACTCGTCGCCGACGCCAGCCACGAGCTGCGCACGCCGCTGACCAGCCTGCGTACCAACATCGAGGTGCTCGCCGACGCGGACCGGTTGCCGGTGCAGGATCGGCGCGAGCTCATCGAGGATGTGGTGACCCAGCTCGACGAGTTCGGACGCCTCATCGCAGGCTTGGTCGAGCTCGCAAGGGGGGACCGTCCCGTCACCGCACCCACCGAGGTACGGCTCGACGAGCTCGTGATCGACGTGGTCGAACGGACCCGGACCTTCGCTGGCGGAGAGGTCGCGGTCGTCCTCACCGCTGCTCCGACAACGGTGACGGGCGAGAGCGATCGCATCGAACGCGCCGTCGCCAACCTGCTCGACAACGCCATCAAGTACGGCGGAGGCCGACCAATCGACGTAACGGTCGGGGACGGTGCGGTCTCCGTTCGCGACCGCGGCTCCGGGATCGATCCCGCCGACCTGCCGTACGTCTTCGACCGGTTCTACCGCGCTCCCGCGTCGCGGGGGGAACCCGGCAGCGGCCTCGGCCTGTCGATCGTGCAGCAGGTCGCCGAGAGCCACGGCGCGAGCGTCGAGGTGGAGGCACCACCCGACGGAGGGACGAGGCTCACGGTGCGGTTCCCGACCCGCTGAGGACCACTCGAGGGAGACTGTTTCCCCTACCCTGTGCCTGTCCTCCGAGCTCAGGCATCGCGTGGAACCCGTCTACCGCACCGTCGTCGGCCTGTTCATCGGCGCCTTCAGGCTCCGTGGGTGGGACGTGCGGGTCTCGGGCGGCGAGCACGTCCCGCAGCATGGCGGTGCGGTCATCGCCACCAACCACGTCAGCTACCTCGACTTCGTGTTCGTCGGCGCGGGTGTGCGCGCCGTGACGCGCGACAAGCGACTCGTGCGCTTCGCCGCGAAGAAGGAGGCCTTCGACCACCGCCTGTCGGGGCCACTGATGCGGGCGATGCGACACATCCCCGTCGACCGCCACGGCAACCCCGCAGCGGCCATCGAGGAGTCCGTGCGCCGGCTCCAGGCGGGTGAGCTGGTGGGGATGTTCCCGGAGTCGACGATCAGTCCGTCGTACGAGCCGCTGCCGGGCAAGACCGGGACCGTGCGGATGGCGCAGGCAGCGGGGGTCCCCATCGTCCCCGGCGCCGTGTGGGGGTGCCAGCGGCTGTTCCCCAAAGGTCGCGAGCGCGACCTGCGCCGCAACGTGGTCGTGACCGTGGCGTTCGGCGAGCCCCTGTACCCCGGACCCGATGACGATCCCGAGGTGGCGACCAAGGCGATGATGGAGGGCATCGGTGGGCTGGTACGTGCGGCGCAGGACGCCTACCCGCAGGCGCCGGCGACGGGTGAGGAGCCGTGGTGGCTACCGGCCCGACTGGGCGGCACCGCTCCCACCCCCGAGGAGGCCGCGCGGATCGTCGCCGAGGCGGCCGCCCGCAAGCGTGAACGTCAGGCGGCGTCGGAGCTACCGTCCAGCGACTGAGCCACCTCGGCGAGAGCCTGGGCGATCGCGGTGGCGACATCCTCGCGATCGCGCCCCGTCGCCGCGGTGATCTCGTCCAGAAGCCTCTCGTGCGCCTCGCGGTACAGGCGCATATCGGTCGTGGACAAGCCGTCCTCGACCTGGCGCGCGTGAAGATCTCGCAGCGCGATGGCGATCTGCTCGGGATCCCCGGAGTGGACACGTTTGTCGTTGCGAGCGTGTCGCTTGCGCCACGATCCCTTCTTCTCGCTGGGCTCGTCGTCGAGGACGTTGAGCAGGCGCGCGACGTCGCCCTCGTCGATCACGTGCCGCAGCCCGGCGTCATCGAAGTCGGCGCGGGGCACGTGCACGATGAGGTGGTCCTCGGGACGCTCGAGCACGACGTACTCGACCTCGTGACCTCGCACGGTGCGGGTCTGGAAGCCCGCCACGGTCGTCGTTCCGTGCTGGGGGTGGACGAGGGTGTCTCCGACGTTGGGCTCCACGGATCTCCTGGCGGCAGCAGGGGTGAACGAAGCTGGGACGCAGGGACCGGTCCCGGGGCTGACCTTACGCAGGGATCGCCACGGACGGTCGTGTCGCGTGTACCACCACGGTACGTCATGGCCGCGCTACGCGCACGTCCCCGTCCCGCCTGACCGAACGGGAGGTTACGGTCCCCGCGAGGGTGGGAGGGGACGATGCGGCGGTTGAGCGTCTCGGACGCGGGCTGGCTGTTGATCGAGGAGCGCGAGCGCCCGATGCACGTGGGCGGGCTCATGTTGTTCCAGCTCCCCGACGATGCCCCTCCCGATCTCGTGCGCCGGGTGGTGCGGTCCGCACGGGAGCACGACGAGGTCCGCCCGCCCTTCGATCACAAGCTGGCCCGCCCGTACGGGCTCGCCGGGCTGTACCACTGGGTCGAGGACGAGGTGGAGCTCGACTACCACTTCCGGCACCTCGCGTTGCCCGAGCCGGGTCGGATCCGCGAGTTGCTGTCCCTGGTCTCGGTGCTGCACGCCAACCTGCTCGACCGTCACCGTCCGCTGTGGGAGATGTACCTGTTCGAGAACATCGAGGGCGGCCGGGTCGGGGTCTACACGAAGATCCACCACGCGATGCTCGACGGCGTGGCGGCCATCCGTCAGGTGCTCGCCTCGTTCACCCCTGACGCCGACAGCCGTGACCTTCCGCCTCCGTGGGCGACGCCCGTCGGCGGTCAGACGACCGCCGGCGCGATGGACGGCGGTTGGTCTCCGCTGGGGCAGGCAGCCAGCCTGGTTCGCCAGGTGACGGACGGGATCACGTCGACGGTGACGGTCGCGAGAGCCATCACCGAGCAGCTGGTGCGTGCTCAACGCGATGCGGCCGAGGTCGCGCCGTTCCAGGCGCCACCCTCGATGCTCAACGCCAAGCTCACCCCGGCGCGTCGGTTCGTCGCCCAGTCCTACGACCTCGAACGCATCCGGGGCGTCAGCAAGACGCTCGGCGCGACGATCAACGACGTCGTGATGGCGATGTGTGCCGGCGCGCTGCGCCGCTACCTCGCGACGCACGATGCGCTGCCGGACAAGCCGCTCATCGCGCTCGTGCCGGTCTCGTTCCGCCGCGATGACAGCGCGTCGGGGAACGCCATCAGTCTGGTCCCCGCGAACCTCGCCACGCACATCGAGGACCCCGAGGCGCGCCTGGATCTGATCCGCAGCTCGATGGACCGTGCCAAGGCTCGGCTCCGCGACATGAGCCCGACCGAGCTGATCGAGTACGGCCTGCTCATGACCGCGCCGATCCTGATCGGTCAGCTGACGGGTCTCGCCGGTCGCATCCGGCCCACCTACAACCTGGTGATCTCGAACGTGCCCGGTCCCGACCAGCCCTTGTACTGGAACGGCGTACCCATGACCGGGATGTACCCGCTGTCACTGCTGACCGATGGGCAGGCGATCAACATCACCCAGACGTCGTACGCCGGCTCGATGGAGTTCGGTGTCACCGCCGACCGGCGTGCCCTCCCCAGCATCCAGCGCCTCATCGACCACCTCGAGGAGGCGCTCGTCGAACTCGAGGCCGTCGCAGGCTGACGATCACTCGGGCAGGTTCACCTTCAGCAGGAACAGCCCCTCGTCGATGGTGCTCACCACGATCGTCCCCGACTCGAAGAAGGGGTAGACGTTCCAGGCACCGCCGTACGCCTCGACGTTCAGACCGGGGTCGACGTCGAAGTACGCGACCTCCTCGAGTTGACCCTGGCGCAGGCCCTCCTCCGTGTAGCGCAGGACCCGCAGCCCCTCGTTGTAGTTCGCCTCGAAGACGAGGTCGTCCTGGATGTAGAGGTTGTGGTCGATCGTGAGGGTCTCGTGGCTGTAGCGCTTGACGTCCGCGTCGGTGTACGGAGCGTCGAGGTCGGTGACCTCGACGATGTAGGTGGTCGTGTTCGACACCGTCTGCTCGTCGTACGCGTACTCCTCGTCGAGCTCGTCGTTGAAGATCAAGAAGTCCTGGCCCGGCGTCAGCCACCCCTGGTGGGTGTACCTGGCGCTGTCGTAGCCGATCCGGTTGATCTGCCTCGGTGCGAGCGGGTCGGTGACGTCCACGATCGTGACCGTGTCCTCGTTGAAGGCGAAGCAGATCTCGCGCTGGAGGACGACGTTGCCCTCCTCGTCGGCCTGGTAGTAGTCGGTGTCGGGGCCCTCGTACAGCACGCACTGGGCATCGTGGGTGTAGCCGTCGTCGTCGAACACGCCGAGGAACGTGGGGTTGGCGGGATCGGCGATGTCGACGATGTGCAGGCCACCGTTGCGGTTGCGACCGACGAGGTACGCGCGGTCGCTGTCCTCGTTGATCACGATGTTGTGCGCGCTGTTGAAGTTCGCACCCGTGTAGGTCGCGACGGGCGCGATCTCGCGCGTGGGGTCGACCGACAGGCCCACGAGCTGGGTCAGGTCGACGACCTGCATCCCGCCACCGCGCTCGGTGACGATGTAGGCGTGGCCGTCGTTCACCTTGATGTCACGCCAGATCGCCCCGGTCGTTTCCGTGGTCACACCACCCGCCTGCGGCGTCTGTCCGAGGACGGCGGGCGCGCTCGGGTCGGTCACGTCGACGAAGCTCGTACCGGTGCCGGTGCCCATGATCGCGATCTCGGTCCCGGTCTCGGGATCGGTCCAGCCCCAGCTGTCGTTGCCAGCGGCTCCACCGAGCTCGGCGAGCGGGACGATGGAGAGCAGGTCGACGTTCGAGCAGGGGTAGGGGCCAGCGAACCCTGCGGTGCACGGCACGGGAGCCGGCACCGGCACCGTCGCCGCGGCACCGACGCCCGCCAGGGAGGACGCGTCGGGTGCCGTCAGGTCGACCTCCAGCAGGCCCGCATCGACAGCGCGCGCTTTCCCGTCGAGCGCGGCGGGGGTCCCGGTCGCGGCGACCGTGACGGCGGCCGCGACCGCAGCGAGTGGAGGCAGGATCCTGCGCAGTAGCATCGAGGTCTCTCCGGGTGATCGAGGGGCTAGAAGGCTGTCCAAGGCCACCTTCGACGGCCGGGAGGCCCGTTCCTGCCCGCGTCCCCGACCCGATGGCCAGGGTCTGCGGCCCGCGCGCTCGCCCGCACCTCGGTTGCTCTGCGTGATGAGTAGGAACACATCGTGAGGATGGCGAACCCCTGCGCCTGCGTTCCGCCGTCGCCATCGCCGTCTTCGCGCTCCCACCCCGGCGCTGACGGCGCACGCGCGTAGGCTCCGGCACGATCCTGTTCGGAGGTGATCGTGCGCGCCCGCCCCGAGACCCTCGACTTCGTCGATCGCGCCCCTCTCGTGATCACCGCCGAGCGGACGATGCCCCACACGCCTGAGCGCATCTTCGGGGCGCTGGCCGACACGCCATCGTGGTCGTCGTGGTGGCCCTCGCTGACGATCGCCGAGTGGACGTCCACCCAGGAAGGCGGGGTCGGTGCCACCCGGAGGGTCCGCGTCCGGGGCCTCGAGGTGCACGAGCGGTTCATCGTGTGGGAGCCGCCCCGGCGGTGGGGGTTCACCTTCCTCGAGACGAACGTGCCGTTCGCCCGTGCCGGGGTGGAACTGGTCGAGCTCGAGCCCAACGACGGCACGACACGGGTCACCTACCGGATGGCGGTCGACCCCCCGGCCCTGCTCGGCCCGTTGCTGCGCGGGCTCCGGGGGAGCATCCGGGGCGGCATCGAGGACGGCCTCACCGCGCTCGACAGCTACCTGGAACGCTCGTGACGGATCGAGCCTCACCCCCCAGGCCGGCAACGCCGGCCCCTCCCCCCTCAAGGGGGGAGGCATGACCTATCGAGCCTCACCCCCCAGGCCGGCAACGCCGGCCCCTCCCCCCTCAAAGGGGAAGGCATGACCTATCGAGCCTCACCCCCCAGGCCGGCAACGCCGGCCCCTCCCCCCTCAAAGGGGGAGGCATGATCACGGTCACCAGCCCGGTCGCCGGCACGGTCAGCCACATCGCCGTCTCGGCTGGCGACACCGTTGCCGCAGGGGCGGCGTTGATGCACGTCGAGGTCATGAAGATGGAGCACCGGGTCGTCGCCCCGGAGGCCGGGCTCGTCGACGACGTGACGGTCGCGGTCGGAGACACCATCGAGGCGGGCGCGCTCCTGGTCACCCTGACCCCCGTCGAGGTCGAGGTCAACGGTTCGCTCGAGGCGGACACGACGGCGTCGCCGCGACGAGACCTGCAACGTCTCGCCGAACGCAAGGCCCTCCTCGCCGACGACGCGCGCCCCGATGCGGTGGCGCGCCGGCACGAGCAGGGCCACCGGACCGCGCGCGAGAACGTCGCCGACCTGCTCGACGACGGCAGCTTCCTCGAGTACGGCGGCCTCGCGGTCGCCGCGCAGCGCAGTCGCCGCCCGCTCGAGGAGCTCCGCGCCGCGACGCCCGCGGACGGGCTCATCACCGGCACGGGAACCGTCAACGCCGAGCTGTTCGGTGCCCAGCAGGCACGCGTGACCGTCGCGGCCTACGACTACACCGTGCTGGCGGGGACCCAGGGCTACACCAACCACCACAAGAAGGACCGTCTCTTCCGGCTCGCCCACGACCAGCGCCTCCCGCTCGTCGTCTTCGCGGAGGGTGGTGGTGGCCGCCCCGGCGACACCGACGTCCTGGCCGCGTCCTGGCTCGACGCCGAGGCGTTCCACCTCTTCGCGAGGTTGTCGGGACACGTGCCGACCGTCGCCATCGTCAACGGACGCTGCTTCGCCGGTAACGCCGCGCTGGCGGGCTGTGCCGACGTGCTCATCGCGACCGAGGACAGCAACCTCGGGATGGCCGGCCCCGCGATGATCGAGGGCGGCGGGCTCGGCGTCCACGCATCGGAGGACATCGGCCCCATCGAGGTGCAACGGACCAACGGCGTGGTGGACGTCGTGGTCGCGGACGAGGCGGAGGCGGTCGCGGAAGCGCGCCGCTACCTCAGCTACTTCCAGGGCCACCTCGACGACTGGTCGGAGCACGCACAGCAGCCGCTGCGCACCGCGGTGCCCGAGGACCGCAAGCTGGTCTACGACCCGCGGCCCATCCTCGACACCGTCGCCGATCCGGGCACGGTGTTCGAGCTCCGCCGCGACTTCGGGCGCGGGATGATCACCGCTCTCGCACGGGTGCGTGGCCGTCCGCTTGGGATCCTGGCCAACGATCCCAACCACCTCGGCGGTGCCATCGACGCCGATGGTGCCGACAAGGCCGCACGGTTCCTCCAGCTGTGCGACGCGCACGAGCTCCCGGTCGTCGTGCTGTGCGACACCCCGGGTTTCATGGTCGGCCCGGACGCGGAGCGCGACGCCGGGGTGCGGCGGTTCTCACGGATGTTCGTCGTCGGCGCGAACCTGCGCGTCCCGCTCGTCGTGATCGTCACCCGCAAGGCCTACGGGCTCGGCGCCCAGGCGATGATGGGCGGTCACCTCGCGGTCCCCGTCCTCACCGTCGGATGGCCGACGTCGGAGCTCGGGCCGATGGGTCTCGAAGGGGCGGTGAGGCTCGGCTTCAGGCGGGAGCTTGAAGCCATCGACGACCCGGTCGAGCGCGAGGAGCGCGAGCGCGAGATGATCGCGCTGGCCTACGCCAACGCTGAGGGCCTCAACGTGGCATCGTTCGCCGAGATCGACGACGTCATCGATCCCGCGGATACGCGCGACCACATCGCCGCCGCCCTGTCGACGCCACACCGAGCGCATGCAGGCACCAGGAGGTTCATCGACACCTGGTGAAACCAGTGGGCCCGCTCAGGTGAGGTCGAGGCGGAAGGCGGTCAACACGGTCTCGGTGACGGCCACCGGACCACCGATGACCACGCCCGACGCGGCTCGGTCCGCACGGCGGTGCAGGAACGCGCGAGCGGCGTCGTCGGCACCGGCACCATCGCCATCGACCAGCACGAGGACCTCGGCGTGACCGGAGACGATGGGACCGGCGGTCGCCGCGTCGGGCCAGTTCCGGCCGGTCGCAGCCCACACACGGGTGGCGGTGACCAGGTCTCGTTCCAGCAGATCCGATGTCACCTCGACGGCGGTGGCGTAGCGGTCGTCGCCGAAGATCCGACCCGTCGAGGAGACGAGCGCTGCGACCTCGGCGTAGACGTCCTCGGTCACCGCAGCGGGGCCACCCACGACCTCCACGTCGGCGACGCCCTCGAGGGCCGCGGCTGTCGCCGGCGGCAGAGCGGCCTCGTCGACGAGGAGGACCGGCCTCCCGAGCGTCGAGCCGTAGTACGACGCCATGAGCGAGTCCGGCCACGACCGTGTGGGATCGCTGTGGGCTCCGAGCGCCACGAGTGCCCGACGCTCCTCGACGTTGCGCACCTCGAAGCTCGCCGTGATCCGCTCGGTCTGACCGTCCGGTCGCGTCAGCACCGCGGTGAGGGTGTGCTCCCCGTTGGACAGCACCGTGGTGTCGAAGCTCCTCGTGCCGCTCCGGTCCGAGGTCCCGACGTCCCAGGGCGCGTGCTCCTCGACGTTGACGGGATCGCCCTCCGCCTCCGGATCGTCGAGGTGGAACGCCACGTCGGTCGTGTCCTCATCCGTGGGGCTCGTCAGCCGGACGTGGACCGAACCACTCACACGGGCGCCGTCGAGCAGGAACGGATCCGCGTGGTCGTGGTCGGCCGCTACCTCGAAGCGCGGGGAGGCCACATCGTCGTCGGCTGCCTCGCCGTCGACGGGCGGCGGGTCCCGCGGCGGCGCAGCATCGCCCTCGATCGTGTGCTCGAGCGGGTCTCCCGCGCCCTGGAGTCGCCACACCTCATCCGCCACGGCCGCCGCGGTCACGAACAGGTCGCCGCCACCGAGCCGCGTGACCACGTCGAGGTCGAGCTCGATCCCGTCGAGGAGGTCGCCGACGAGGTAGACCTGGGTCACACCGAGCGCGGCCAGTTCGTCCGCCACCCGCGGATCGAGCCGGTCCCGGTGCGTCACCAGCACGGGGGCCTCGAGCGCCGCGGCCAGCGGCCCCGCGACGATCGCCTCGCCGGGACTGTCCCACGGCGCGAGCAGCGCCACCTCGGCGGCGTCGAACCTCGACCTGGCCAGCTCGATCGAGGTGCCGATGCGGTCCTCACCTGCGACCCGTTCAGCAGCGTCGGCGTGGAACGAGGTGCCATCGGGGATGTCCCCGCGCGACAGCGCGGCCAGCAACGTCGGGTAGGGGTTGACGCGGTGGTCGCCGTACGGATCGACGACGCGATCGTCGAAGATGTCGAGATGCAGGTGCGGGGCGGTGTCCTCGGCGTTGCCGGAGTCGCCCATGTAGGCGATGTGCTGGCCGCGCGCGACACGCACTCCACGACGCATGCCGGGCGCGTAGACGTGCTCGAGACCGGCGGCGTTGTCGTCCGTGCCTGGTGTGTCGTTGTTGAGGTGCAGGTAGCGGTAGCGACGGCCGTCGTCGCCGCACACGGTGATGTGGCGGCCGTGATCGTCCTCAGCCCCGTCGTCGATCCCGCAGATCTCTCCCTCGACCATGGCGTAGAGGGGGTACATCCGCTCGCCCATCAGGTCAGTCGCCTTGTGCACCCGCGCGCAGTCCGATCGGCACGCGTCGTAGGTGTCGCTGAACCGCACCTGCGGGTCGGTGGGGAAGGTCGCATCGATGACCTGCTGGTAGTCCTCGGAGGCGAGCGCGGGGGCTGCGAACGGGGTGCTCGACGCGGCGGTCGCCAAGGTGGCGAGCAACGCGGTGGCGAGACGGCGCACGTGCACGAGCGCTCCTGACGGTGGCGGATCCGTCAGTCGACGGCCCGTCAGGGGAATCGGTGAGCTGGCGCGGTCCCTTGAGCCAGCACCTCGGGGCCAGGCCAGAACCACCCGCCGGGACTAGTCCTCCGCGTCCGGGCAGGCCGCGACGACGACCGTCACCGGGAGGTCGACGCCATCCGTCGTCGGGCTGGCATCACCGAACGACCACGACGCACAGACCGGCTCGGGGACCGGCGCGGTGGTGACCGCGGCCAGGGTCGTCGGTGTCAGCCACCACCCGGCGAGCACGAGCGCGAGGAGTGTCCGGACGATCCCTCGTACCAGCACCGGCCCCCCGTTCGCGTGAGCTACGAGAGTCTGCCCGGGCGCGCCCCCGGACGGACGGGTACGGCCCAAGTTGACGAGGAGTGACGGCCTGTCGTCCGCCGTCAGGCCGTCACGGTCGGGTCTAGGGTCCTGTACGCCGCGTCCGAGAGAGGACAACGTGGCGAGTGAGCGCGTCGTCGTCACCGATCCTCAGGGAGCCGCCCCGTCGATCATCGACCCCGATCCCGCCTTCGACCCCGCCGGCGCGTAGCCCACCGACGACGCGACGGCACCAGCGCGAGGGCCGCGATCGCGACGCCGGCCAACACAGCGCCACCACCGGTCGTCGGCGTGTCGGCAGGGAGCGGCGCCGGCGGTGGTGGCGGCAAGGGTGGGCCTGGGGTGGCGGTGGGGAGCTGGACCACCTGCTGGAAGGTCGGGCGGTTCACCCAGTGGATGTCGTCCACCGCCGCGAGCCCGAGGGTGCGGTGCACCACCGCGTCGTCGGCGATCGTGCGGTCCCAGTCGTCCACCGACCCCGATCCGAACTCGTCCTCGAGCGCGGCCATGGTCGCCGACAGCGACTGCCAGAGGTTGTCGCGGCAGGTCCCGAGGTCACCCTGACCGCAGTAGCTGCGCGACCAGGGGCTGACCGTCACCTCCCCGAGCAGCTGACGCAGGTCCTTGTGGACGTGGGTGTAGCTCGCATCCTGGAAGGCGGAACCGACGTGCCCGCGCAGGTTGCCGTCGTGAGCGCTGATGCCGATCGTGCGACGCAGGTCGATGTCGTGCCCGGCCGCGAACACGGCGTCGAGCAGACGGGTCTCGTCGTGCTCGGGAGTGTCGCCCCACCACGCGTCCATGATGGCGACCGCCTCGGCGTGCTCGTACGCCCCGTCGCGGTCGTGGTCCCGACGGTGCCCGAGGTCGTCGGCCGCCCAGGCACGGAGCAGGTCCCACGCCTGCTGGGTCCGCGGATCGAGATCATCGGGCGCTGTGGCGCCCATCACCTCGAGCAGCAGCGGCATCAGCTCCTGGGCCCGCAGATCGGTCGTGCCGGCCAGCGCCATGACATCAACGACGTCACCGACGCCCAGCTCACCCTGCTCGTCAAGGAGGTCCTCGGCGCGACGTTGCAGCAGGTCGGACCGGTGGATCGGGCCGAAGGACTGCGACGAGTCGCTCGAACGGAACCCCGGCGCCTCCTTGTTGTTCCACGAGACGAGCAGGCCCTCGTCGGGGTTGAGATCCCACGGCAGATCGTCGCGCGGCAGCGTGGGTTGCCAGTCCCAGCCACCGTCACCCCACTGGGGCAGGTAGGGGTCGGTGCCCTCCGCCGGAACCGGGCACGCACAGGACACGCTGTAGCCGATCTCATCGTCGTCGACGTAGAACCAGTTGAAGACGTAGTCGACGTTGTGGCTGAAGTTCTCGCGCCAGCGCTCGAACTCGCCCTGGATGACCGAGGGGTCGTTGAGCAGCAGGAAGCCCACGGCGGAGCCGAGCTCGTTGCCGTAGGTCCACCGCTTCTCCGCGACCGCGATGGGTGTGCCGTCTCGCAGCGTGCCGCGCGCGATGACCGGGCCGTAGTCGGCGGTGCGTTCGAAGTACTTGTTGACGTAGACGTCGTCGGGACCGTCGGGTTGCCCGGCCGCCCCCGGCTTGGACAGCTTGACCTCCTGGACCGCCTCGATCTCTTCACACGAGGCATCGTGGAGGTAGCCCATCGACTCGGTGGTCGCCTCGCCGAGCGGGTCGTCGGCACCCGGCTCGCACAGCCGCAGGACGAACTCGTCGACGTTGTCAACGTGGCTCGACGTCGCGCTCCACGCGTAGTCCACACCCCGCCCGAGCTGGATCCACAGGTCGGTCCCGGCGAAGGAGACGCCGCGGGCATGGATGCCGGGTCCGTGGATGTCCTTCTCGACGAGGAGCTGGGGGGAGAAGTACCCGGTCTGGGGGCCGAAGACGGCGATCGGGACGCCGCTGTCGCTGGCCTCTGCGCCGATCAGGATCGCGTTGCTCATAGCGTCGTTGAACGTCAGCGAGTCCAGGAAGGGGACGTCGCCGTCGACCAGCGGCAGATCCTCCGGTCCATCCGGCAGCGGCGGAGTGGGCACGACGTCGACGATCGCCCCGGCTACATCGTCGAGGCCGGGGTCGGGGGCCTGCAAGGGCTGCAAGCTCTCACAGTCGACGTCCGGCACGCTGGCGGGGTCGAACGGGGCGGTGTCGGGGTAGGCGAAGGCGTCGAAGCTCGACGTCGGCGCCTCGCCGTCGGCGGGGAACGTCAGGTCGTCGAAGACCTCGCGTGCGGTCGCCGCGTCGCCGTAGTGCGCCTCCAGATCGTGCAGCGCACAGAGGTTGCGCACCTCCCGGCCTCCGGACTTGCCGAAGATGCCGCCCACCAGTGACGCGATGGCGACCGCGTCCTCGATGACCCACTCCTCCGGCACCAGCTGCAGAGCCGGGTACTCGCCTGGGAGCTTCGAGGGGTCGAGCAGGGCCTCCTGGATGTACTGGTTCACGCCCGCGGTGTAGGCCACGATGTCGTCGTAGGCCCGCTGCCCGACCTCGCCGCGGCCGTCGCGGATGGCCTCGATCTGGGCTGTGAAGTCGGCCTCGATGTACGGGGCGACGGCGAGCTGGTTCGCGTCCTCGTTGCGGTTCCCCTGCGCCGCGCCGAGCCACGCGGCGAGGTCGGCGCGCCCGAGGTGGCGCAGGATGTCCATGAGGAACAGCCGGTCCTCTGCGGCGGTGTAGCCGTTGGCGAACAGGGTCCCTTCCCGGGTCTCGCCGAACATGTGCGGTACGCCGAAGCTCGCGTCGCGGATGACGACGACGTCGTCCCGACCGCCGGGGCTGTAGACCTCGGCGATGTCGTCCTGGGCCACACCGAACGAGGCGTCCTTGAAGTACTCGAGGATGCGCCCGACGTCGAAGCCAGGCGTGGCGTCGTCGTATACCAGGTCGCCGTACAGGTGCAGCTGGTCGTCGACGTGCTGCGGCAGCCCCAGCCCTGCCTGTGCCTGAGCTCCCTCCGGTCCGTTGAGGGTCCCGTCCTGCCCCGGTGGGACGATGTTGTAGAAGCCGGTGGCGTCACCGAACCCCTGGTAGTGGCCCTGCTGGTCCTGGGCGGCGACCGGAACCACGGATGCGAGCACCAGAACCACGCCCAGAACGGCGAGCAGGACGCGGGACCGCACGGATGACCTCGCTGGGAGACTGCGCCGAACCTAGCCGCGCCCATCCGGAGGCCGCGTCGGTGTGCCCATCCTGGTGCCATCTGGCACCGGAACCGGTACATCGACGCGGCTAGCCTCGCGCGCGGCTGCACGCGGCCGCAGGCGACGAGAACGCACGAGGGGCGACTGGACGGAGGCTGCGTGACCGCAGGGGCACGGTGGCTGGCCGCCACCCTCACGACGCTCGTCGCGGCCCAGGGCGTCGTGGCGAGAGCCGAGGACGGGGCCGTGCCGCTCGAGCGCCTCGCGGGCGAGGACCGGATCGCCACCGCTATCGCGGTGAGCGCAGCCGTCCACGACTCGTCGACCACCGCGGTGCTCGCGCGGGCGGACGACTTCGCCGATGCGCTGGCGGCGGCCCCGCTCGCGCACGCGCTCGCCGCCCCGCTGCTGCTGACCTCCTCGGACCAGCTCGACGCGCGTGTCGCGGACGAGCTCGAACGCCTCGGCGTCTCCGAGCTGGTCCTCCTCGGGGGCGAGACCGCGATCTCGGACGACGTCGAGGAGGAGCTGGCCGAGGGCTACGACGTGCGACGTGTCGAGGGCGACGATCGCTACCGAACGGCGGCGGCCGTCGCGTTGGAGCTCGATGCACCCTCGGGTGCGGTGGTCGTGTCCGGCACCTCCTTCGCCGACGCGCTGTCGGCTGCGCCGCTCGCGGCGCAGCTCGGCTGGCCGTTGCTCCTGACCGCCGCCGACCAGCTGACGCCGGTGACCCGCCGGACCCTCGAACAGCTCGAGCCCGAGGTCGTCTTCGTGATCGGCGGTTCCGCCGTGGTCGGCGACGCCGTCTCCGAGGAACTCGGAGGACTCGCCCCGCGGGTCGAGCGCCTCCACGGCCCCGACCGCTACGCCACCAGCATCACGGTGCACCGGGAGGCGCTCCAGCACGGCCTCGACGCCCGGACGCTGTGGTTGGCGACCGGTCGGGACTTCCCCGATGCGCTGGCGGCCGGACCTGCCGTCGCAGCGGAAGGGGCCAGCCTGCTGCTCGTCGACGGCTCCGACCTCCGGCACGTACCCGACACCGCACGCCACCTGCGCGATCTCGTCGGTGACGGGACCACCGAGGCGTTCGTGCTGTCCGGAGGTCCCGCCGCCATCACCGACGATGCCCCGTGGCAGCTCGACGTGGTGCTCACCGGAGCCGAACTGCCGCGGGGCGGCTTCACGCTCTTCCCCACGTTCCGGATGGTCGCCTTCTACGGCCACCACACCTCACCGCGACTGGGCGTGCTCGGCGAGCAGCCACCCGACGCGGCCTACGAACGCCTGTGGCAGCAGGCCCAGCCCTACGAGGCGGGCGGACGGCCGCTCCTGCCCACGTTCGAGCTGATCGTCTCGGTCGCGACGTCCGGACCCGGGCCGGATGGCGACTACAGCGCCCCGTCCTCACCCGAGCAGATCCAGCCGTGGCTCGACGCCGCGAGGCGTCACGGCACCTACCTGCTGCTCGACATCCAGCCCGGTCGTAGCGACTTCCTGTCGGAGGTCAGGCGCTACGAGACGTTCCTGCGCGAACCCGACGTCGGGGTCGCCCTCGATCCCGAATGGCGCATGGACGCCGACGAGGTGCCGGCCCAGAGCGTGGGTGAGGTCCACGCCAGCGAGGTCAACGCCGTCGCCGACTACCTCGCGACGATCGTGCGCGAGCAACACCTGCCGCAGAAGCTGCTCGTCGTGCACCAGTTCCAGACGCGCATGGTCGAGGACAAGCACCTCGTTGGACACCCACCGGAGCTGGCGGTGCTGTTCCACATGGACGGGCACGGCGGCCGCCAGCAGAAGCGCAACACCTACAGCCACGTCAGCGACCCGACGGGGCGGTGGTGGAACGGCTGGAAGCTGTTCTACGACGAGGACGACCAGATGTACACGCCGCACGAGCTGCTCGCCGAGGTCCGCCCCGTCCCCGACTTCATCAGCTACCAGTGAGCGCGATCAGGTGAGTTCGAGGATCTCGCCGACGAGGTTCAGCAGCGCCAGCGCGAACACGACCGCGAGTCCGCCACGCGCGACCCACGCCAGCTTGGCGGACGCGGACGCGTCGGCGGTGGCGAGGTAGAGGTTGCGCAGAGCCCACGCGATCAGCACCGCGATCACGAGCGGCCAGAACGGGATCAGGGCCACGAGCACCGGCGCAACGTGGCTGAGCGGCCGCCGCCGGAACCAGGCGTCGTCGGCGAGCCAGCGCTCGGCGAGGAGGGCGACCGAGAGCGCGTACACGCCTGGGAGCGCGACGAACAACGCGATCGCGAACCAGGCCGGGTGGAGCACGCGGAAATCGATGCCGTCGGTGTGCACCAGCATGCTCCCCACGACGACGGACGGACCGACGAACAGGGCGGCGTGCTGGAACCACGAGGGCCCCATCCGTAGGGGCCGGATGGCGAGGTAGAGCAGGCCCCCAACCGCACCCAGGATGGTGCTGAACAGCACCAGGCCCATCGTGTCGCCGAGGGTGAACTGTCCCATCCGGAAGCCGTCGTCGCTGATGCGTCCGGTGACCTCGGGGTTGAGCTTTGCCAGCAGCATCATGGCGAGGCGGCTCCCCCACCCGATCACCACGAAGCCCAGGAGGGTTCCCGCCGCGACGGCGGCGGAGGCCGCGCGCACGTCGCTCTCGACGCGGGCCCGAGGCACGCCCAGCCACGTCCCAGACGCCACCGGCTGCTGCACCGCCACGACCACACCTCACCTCGCGAAGGGGGGAGCGTACGCCGCTCCCCCAGCCGGCGAGGTCACATCGGCAACCTCGCGATGTCCTCTACCCGGGCGTTGGGCAACGCGGCGAGAACGGCGGGATCGACCAGGATCTTGAGGCGGCGGCTGCCTCCACCGACGATGACCCGCGCGCGGCGTACCACGTGCTCGTCGATGAGCAGGGGGATCGTGGGGGGGAGCGCGAACGGCGTCACGCCGCCGATCTGCATCCCGGTGAGGTCGCGGACGAGATCCTCGGGGGCGAACGACAGCCGACGCACGCCCATGAGCTTGCGGACCCGGCTGTTCACGTCGAGTTGGGTGGTGGCGAGCACGAGGCACGCCGCGACCTGTGGGGGATCCTGCTTCGACGCGACGAGGATGCAGTTGGCCGAGTCCTCGAGCGCGTAGCCGTAGTGCGCGCAGAAGTCGGCGGTGTCCGCGAGGTCGGGATCGATCTCGATGACCTCGTGCTCACCACCGGACGCGGCGAGGTGGTCGAGCACGGCACGTTCGAGGTCGTCGCGGGGCGTGACGTCCACGGCTAACCCACCGCGGCGGCTGCGGCGCGCCCCGCCGTGCGTCCCGAGAACAGACATCCCCCGAGGAAGGTCCCTTCGAGGGCGCGGTAGCCGTGCATCCCGCCGCCGCCGAAGCCCGCGACCTCGCCAGCCGCGTACACGCCCGGGAGCGGCTGACCAGATGCCTGCATGACGCGGGCGTCCAGGTCGGTCTCCAGTCCTCCGAGGGTCTTGCGGGTGAGGATGTTCAGCTTCACGCCGATGAGCGGCCCGTGCTTGGGGTCGAGGATGCGGTGGGGAGAGGCGACCCGGACGAGCTTGTCGCCGAGGTAGTTGCGGGCATCCCGGATCGCCGCGATCTGCAGGTCCTTCGTGTAGCCGTTGTCGAGCTCGCGGTCCCGGGCCTGGACCTCGTGGCGGACCGTCTCGAAGTCGAGCACCTCGTCACCGTTGATCGCGTTCATGCCACGGACGAGCGCCTCGAGCGAGTCCTCGACCACGAAGTCGACGCCGTGCTGCTTGAACTTCTCGACCGGCTCCGGGGCGCCCGAGCGGACGCGACCGAGCACGCCTCTGATCGACCTGCCGGTGAGGTCGGGGTTCTGCTCGGACCCGGAAAGGGCGAACTCCTTCTCGATGATGGTCTGGTTGAGCACGAACCACGAGTGGTCGTGCCCGCTGCGGAGGATGAGTTCCAGCGTGCCGAGCGTGTCGAAGCCCGGCAGGCCGGGGATCGGGAGGCGCTTACCCGTGGCGTCGAGCCAGATGCTCGACGGGCCCGGGAGGATGCGGATGCCGTGATGGGTCCAGATCGGGGCCCAGTTGCGGATGCCCTCGGTGTAGTGCCACATGCGGTCGCGGTTGATGATGCGGCCACCCGCCGCCTCGGTGATGCCGAGCATGCGCCCGTCGACGAAGTCGGGCACGCCGGCGATCAGGTTCTGCGGAGCCGGCCCGACCCGGTCGGTGGGCCAGTTACGCCGGACGAGGTCGAAGTTCCCGCCGATGCCGCCGCTGGTCACGATCACCGCCTGCGCGGACAGCTCGAACGCCCCAACCTCCTCGCGGTTGCTGGGTTGCGCGCGCCCACAGTCGTCGGGGGCGAGGACGGTGCCGCCGACCCCCGTCGCCTCGCCGGCCTGAGTGCTCAGCTCATCGACGCGGTGGCGGAAGCGCAGCTCGACGCCTCCCGCCTCGGCGTGTGCACGCACCCGCGCCTCGAACGGCTCGACGATCGCCGGTCCGGTGCCCCACGTGATGTGGAACCGGGGCACCGAGTTGCCGTGGCCGGTCGCGAGGCCACCGCCCCGCTCGGCCCAGCCCACGACGGGGAAGAACCTCACCCCCTGCGCGGTGATCCACGCCCGCTTCTCGCCGGCGGCGAAGTCGACGTACGCCTCCGCCCACGCCCGCGGCCAGTGGTCCTCCTCGCGATCGAAGCCAGCGGTTCCCTGCCAGTCCTGCCAGGCGAGGTCGTGGCTGTCCCTGATGCGCAGCCGCCGCTGCTCGGGGGAGTCGACCAGGAACAGCCCGCCGAACGACCAGAACGCCTGGCCGCCCAGGCACTGTTCCGGCTCCTGGTCGAGCAGGATCACCTTGCGTCCCGCGTCGGCTGCCTCCGCGGCCGCCACCAGTCCCGCGAGGCCGCCGCCCACCACGATCACGTCCGCGTCGTACGCCACGTTGCCTCCTCCGATCCAGAACCGACGGTAGTCGCCGATCGTGATCCTCGTCCGGGGCAGCGATCCGGTGAGCGTCCGCCTCAAGGTTCGATGACGTGGTCCGGTTCCGGCCGCTGTTGCTCGGGGGCCTGCGAGTAGTCGCCGAAGGGTCCGTCGCGCTGCGCGATCGCCGCACCGACGCCCGCGTCCGCGACGAGCTGCATCCAGCGGTGCGCGTCGGGGGTGTTGCGCATCAGCCCGTCGAGGATGGGTCCCAGCGTCTGGGTGCTGGCCAGACCCATGGCCTCGAACGCGTGGTTGACGACCAGCTTCTGCGCGGCGAGCTGCGACGCGGGGATGGTCGTGAGTCGTTCGGCGATCGCGCGGACCGTCGCCTCGAGTTGCTCGAACGGGACCGCGCGGTTGATCAGGCCGATGTCGGCCGCCTCCCGCCCCGACAGCGGGGCGCCGGTCAGCGCGTACTCCTTGGCCCGGGTCAGACCCAGCCGGTAGATCCACATCCCCGACAGGTACGCGCCCCACATGCGCGCGTACGGCGTGCCGATGCGGGCGTCCTCCGACGCGATGACGATGTCGCCGCACAGCGCCGTGTCGCTGCCGCCGCCGACGCACCAGCCGTGCACCTGCACGATCACCGGCTTGGGGCAGCGCCACATGCTCATGAAGTGCTGGGTCGGCGACAGCTCGGGGGCGGTGGCGAACACGAAGTCCTTCCCGGCGTCCCACGCCCCTTCGGTGGTGAGCTGCTCGTCCCAGCCCTCCCAGCCCTCGCCGAAGTCGTAGCCGGCACAGAACGAGCGTCCCGCTCCCCGCACGACGACGACCTTGACGTCGTCGTCGCGGGTCGCGCGGACGATGGCGTCGCGGAACTCCTCGGGCATCGGGGGCACGATGGTGTTGAGCCGCTCGGGGCGGTTGAGGGTCACGGTGGCGATGGCGCCGTCGACCTCGTAGAGGATGGTCTCGTAGCTCACATCCGCCCCATCGTTCGCAGGTCACGGACCCTAACGTCGTCACCGACCGCGAGGAGGTGGGACCGTGCTGGTGCTCGCGCTGGCGCTGAGCGTCGCGCTGGTCGCGTACAACATCGTCACGAACCTGGCGGTCACCCGCGAGTGGGTCTACCTCGCCAGGAACCTGGCGGCGGGTACAGCGCTGGTCGTCGTAGCTCACACCGTCGGACTGACGTGGAGGGACCTCGGACTCGATCCGGACGCCCTCGAGGCGGGGTTGCGCTGGGGGCGGCTGGTCGTACTGGGGGCGGCTGTGGGAGCGGCGACCGCCGGGGCGCTGGCCGCCCACGTCGGGGCGATCGAGCGTGCACTCGCGGACCAGCGCGCGGATCTGCCTCCCGGTCGGCTGGCCTACCACGTCCTCGTGCGCATCCCCATCGGGACGGCGGCGTTCGAGGAGGTCGCGTTCCGCGGTGTCCTGCTCGGCGTCTACGCCGAGGCGGTCGGCGGGGCGTGGGCCGTCGCGGCGTCGAGCGTGACGTTCGGGCTGTGGCACATCGGACCGGCCCGCCTCACGGCCCACCTCAACGACCGCACGGATCCACGCGCCGTCCGTCGCGAGATCGCCGTCGCCGTCTTCGTCACGACGGTGGGCGGCGTGGCGTTCGCGCTGCTGCGCCTCGGCAGTGGCAGCCTCCTCGCACCCATCCTCGCGCACGCGAGCATCAACGCGTTCGGACTGCTCGTCGCTGCGGTCACCCAGCGGACCGGGGCGGCGGTCGAGTGAACCGCGCCGTCCGTCCGGTCGCGACGGCGGGGCAGCCCGCTCGCTCTGATGCTTACCTTCGGGACGCTTCCGTTCCCTACGAGACTGGAGCCTCGCATGGACGCCCGCGGACGCGCCGAGCCGCCACCCGCCGCATGAGGTACGGACGCTTCGTCCCGTGGGCCGCGGTGGGGGTCATCGCGGTCCTGGGAGCGTCGTGTATCGAGGGCGACGATCCCTCCAACGACGTCGACATCGCTCCGGGCCCGACCGATCCCTCGGAGCCCGTCGCCACGCCGCTGCCGGGCCCCGAGGCGACCTCGACGGCGACCACCGACCCCGATGTGACGGCCTCGCCGACCGGCGGCGAGACACCCGACGACCTCGGCACGTTCGTGTTCGACGGGACGACCGACTACGCCGTGATCCACGCGTGCACCAGCGGGACGAGCGAGGAGCGCACCACCTACGAGGCGCTCATGGTCGAGCGAGGCGGAGGTCGTGCGGCGTTCGAGTTCATCGTGGTCGACGACGATCCGGACGCCGCGGACGAGCTGTACTTCGAGTTGTACGGGCCCGGCGACGCGGGGGCGCAGTTCACCGGCACGGCGTCGCACGAGCTGCGTGGAGACGTGTCGGCCGGCGCAGGCGAGTTCGATCAGGGCGGATCCTTCGCGTACGAGGTCGACCTCTCGACCGCCCCGCCCTGTTGAGCGGAGCTTGCGCGACGCCGAGCCGTCGATGTACCGCTCCTGTCGGTCATGACCGAGCAGACCGGCACATCGACGCGTGCGAGCGGACCAGGTCCCGTCGCGCGACCTTGACGTAGGCAGGCCGCGGACGCCACCCTCGGACCGTCACCGACGAGACGGAACACCGTGTCAGAGCAGGCCATGGTCGACGTCGACACCCTCCGCAGCGAGGTGTCGGCGCACTACGCCGAGGTCGCCGAGCATCCCGAGGGCGAGTACCACTTCCACACCGGGCGCACCGCGACGACCCGGCTCGGCTACGCGGACGAGCTGCTCGAGGGCCTTCCGGAGCCGTGCATCGAGGCCTTCGCCGGCGTCGCGAACCCGTTCGCCTGGGGGCCGCCGCAGCCGGGTGAGCGCGTCGTCGACGTGGGCTCGGGTGCCGGACTCGATTCGCTCATCGCGGCGCGATCGGTCGGGGCAGATGGGGCGGTGATCGGTGTAGATATGACCCCGGCGATGCTGGAGCGTGCGGGGCGCAACGCCGAGGCGGCCGGAGTCGGCAACGCCGAGTTCCGTCAGGGCTTCGCGGAGGAGCTGCCGGTCGAGGACGGCTGGGCCGATCTCGTGATCTCCAACGGGGTGCTCAACCTCGTCCCCGACAAGGTCGCCGCGTACCGCGAGATCTTCCGCGTGGTGCGCCCCGGCGGTCGCATCCAGATCGCCGACGTCTGCGTCGAGCGTGACGTGCCGGATGCGGCGAAACGGGACATCGACCTCTGGAAGGGTTGAATCGCCGGGGCGCTGGCCTGTCCAGGTTGGACGGCCATCATCGAAGGGGTCGGTTTCCGCGATCTGCGTTTCGGCGAGTCGGTCGACACCTACGGCGGGGCGTCGGGCGAGGGCAACGCTCGCACCTACGGCGTCTCCGGCTACCCGTTCACCGCCGTGAAGCCGGCGTAGCAGCGGCCTGGCTGCCCGGTCGTCCAGGGAGGCCCACCCACGCCCTTGGTTAGCCTCGGCTGACCGACGGGAAGGTCGCACGTGATCACGGACGATGCCAGCGCACCGCTCGGTCGTTTCGATGAGGCGGCACGGCTCGACGTCGTCCGTCGCTACGACATCCTGGATACGCCGCCCGACGGGGCGTTCGACCGCATCACGCAGCTGGCTGCGCGGTTCTGCCGGGCCCCCATCAGCACGATCTCGATCGTCGACGTCGACCGTATCTGGTTCAAGTCGGCGCACGGCATCGCGGTGGAGCAGATCGGCCGCGACCCCGGGCTGTGTGCCTCGGCCGTGATGCAACTCGATCCCTACGTGGTCACCGACGCCAGCATCGACCCGCGGACGCTCGACAACCCGCTGGTCTGTGGCGAGCTGGGCCTGCGCTTCTACGCAGCGGTACCGCTCACCACCCACAGCGGGTACAACCTCGGCACGTTGAACGTGATCGATGTCGAGCCGCGCGAGATCACGGACGAGGAGCTCGCGACCCTCCGCGACCTCGCAGCCGTGGTCGTGGACGAGCTCGAGCTCCGGCTCGCGGCCCGGAACCGCGTGGCCTCCGAGGCGGCGCAAGAGGCAGCGCGCCTCCGTGAGGCCATCGTTGCGGGGGTGTCGCACGAGATGCGGACGCCGCTGGCGGTCCTACAGGGCACCGCCAGCCTGCTGGACGAGCCGGACGGGCTCAGCGACGAGGAGGCCGCCTCGCTGCGCGCGATGCACCGTCGCCATCTGGCGCAGCTCGACCGCCTCGTCCACCAGTTCCTGGATTACGTGAGCCTCGAGGGCGAGCACCCCCCGACCGTGGCTTGCGTACCCATCGACCTGGTCCCGATCGTGGAGGAGGCGTGCGAGATCTTCGGTGACCACACGATCGCGGTCCGAGCGGAGGCCGCCGTGCCGCGGGGCCTGGGTGACCCTGCGCGGACCAAGCAGATCGTCCTGGAGCTGGTGAACAACGCTACGCGCTTCAGCGGGGGCACCTCGGTCGAGGTGTCCGTCGCCACGTACGACGAGCGAACGGTGCGGATCGCGGTCAGCGACCGAGGTCGAGGCCTCCATCCCCACGATCTCGAGCGGGTCTTCGACAAGGGCTTCCGGGGCCGGCATAGCACGGGTACCGGTCTCGGGCTCTACGTGTCGAAGGTCCTCGCAGAGGCGCAGGGAGGCCGGATCGAGGTCGACTCGGAGCCGGGCATCGGCAGCACCTTCGCGCTGCTGCTCCCCACCGCGTAGACCGGCCCCCGCGCGCGTGGTCGACACCGGCTCCGGTGCGGGGCGCAACGCCGAGGCGGCGTGTCGGCAACGCCGAGTTGCGTCAGGGCTTCGCGGAGGACAAGCCTGCCTGACCACGCGCGGGACCACGGGTTGCTACAGGACGTCCGAGGGCGGGACGACGGTGAGCTGGACGTCGATGTTGCCCGCGACGGCGTTGCTGAAGGGACAGACCTTGTGGGTCGCGTCGACGAGCGCTCGGGCCTCGTCCTCGTCGAGTTCGGGCAGGCTGACGAGCAGCTCCACCTCCAGACCGAACCGGCCCGCCTCGAACATGCCCAGGCCGACCTGCGCGGTCACCCGGGAGCCCGTGGCGTCGAGCTTCATGCGCCGCGCGACCAGCAACATGGCGTTGTCGAAGCACCCAGCGAAGCCGGCCGCGAAGAGCTGCTCGGGGTTGGTCCCCGGGCCCCCCGGACCACCGAGCTCCTTCGGGAGGGCCAGCTCGAGGTCGAGCCGGCCGTCGGAGGTGTGCACGTGCCCTTCCCGGCCGCCCGTGGCGGTGGCATCGGTGGTGTAGAGGATCTTCATCGCGTCCCTCCCGGTCGCTCCCCGTGGTGTAGTGGCTGATCGCGGCCACGCCAACGCCGCGTCGCTGCGTGACACCCGCTCGGGTGAGCGTCAGCTGCGCGGCGGCAGCCCCAACCGGGAACGGACCTCGGGGCGGCGCAGTGGTGGCTCGACCTTGGGCGGCTGGCGGCGGGGCGGCAGCGCCCGCAGCAGATCGGCGCTCACGCGGGCGATCTCGGCGACCGCCTCCTCGTAGCCCGCGTCCAGCACGGCCTCGCTGGGCTGGCGGATCCCGCTGATCTTGCGCACGTACTGGCGCGCGGCCGCCTCGATCTCGTCGTCGGTCGCGGGCGGGTCGAGCCCGCGCAGCTCGAGGATGTTGCGGCACATGTCGCACCTCCCGGTCCACGCCCCACGCTACCGAGTCCGTGTGCCGGTCCGCTCGGTCATGACCGAGCACCGCTACACACCGACGCGCCGAACCATGCGGAGGGGCGCCCCGCGGGGCGCCCCTCCTTCACCCAGTGAGGTGACCTGTCACGAGCAGCCGCTCGTAGTGCCGCAGGACTCGCACACGTGGCACGCCCCGGCCCGCTTCATCTTGATGCCGCAGTTGAAGCACATCGGGGCGTCGACGTCGACGCGGTTGGTCGGGGCGGGCGACTGGGGCAGCTCGGTCGCTGCCTCCGGCACCGCTGCTTCCGCGGAATCACCGTAGCCATCGGCGTCGAGCGCCTCGGTGCGCTCGCTCGTCGTCGCGATGCGGAGCGCCGCGCGCTTGTCGGCGGGCAGGTACTCGATCGCGAGCTTGCGCGCGATGAAGTCGACGATCGAGGTCGCGAACCGCACGTCGGGATCGTCGGTCATGCCGGCGGGCTCGAAGCGCATGTTCATGAACTTCTCGATGTACGCGTCGAGCGGGACCCCGTACTGCAGGCCGAGCGACACGCTTATCGCGAACGCGTCCATGACACCCGACAGGGTCGAGCCCTGCTTGCCCAGCTTGAGGAAGATCTCGCCGAGACCGTCGCCGGGGTACTCCCCGGCCGTCAGGTAGCCCTGCGCGTCGCCGACCTGGAACGAGATGGTCTGGCTGGGGCGCTGCCTGGGCAGCTTGCGCCGGATCATCCCTTCTTTGACCTGGATGCCGCCGGTCTCGCCCGCCACCCCCCCAGCCTTCTTCGTGACCGACAGGGGCTGGCCGACCTTGCAGTTGTCGCGGTAGATCGCGATCGCCTTCAGGCCGAGCTTCCAGCCCTCGTAGAACAACTGCTCGACGTCCTCGACCGTCGCCTCTTCCGGAACATTCACGGTTTTCGAGATTGCTCCGCTGAGGGCTGGCTGGCAGGCAGCCATCATCTTCACGTGCCCCATGTAGTGGATGGCGTTGTCGCCCATGGCGCACTGGAAGACGGCGCGGTGCTCCTCACGCAGGGCCGGTGCCCCGTCGATGGTCTTGTTCTCATCGATGTGGGCGATGATCGCCTCGGCCTGCTCGGCGTTGTAGCCCAGGTGCTCGAGCGCCGCGGGGATCGACTGGTTGACGATCTGCATCGAGCCACCGCCGACCAGCTTCTTGGTCTTGACCAGCGCCAGGTCGGGCTCGATCCCGGTCGTGTCGCAGTCCATCATGAGCCCGATGGTGTTGTGGCTCACGAACCCGTTGGCGATGTAGGTGACGTTGTCCGGCACCGACAGGTCGTAGGTCAGCTCGTCCTCGCCGAGCTCTGCCGAGGCGACCTCGTCGTAGAAGAAGCCCAGCAGGTGACCCAACTCCGCGTCCGCCGTGGCGTCGAACACCTCGCTGGCCAGGCGACGCGACACCGAGGCCGTCCGGCCGAGCGCCATCAGGAGCAGCTTTCGGAAGCGGCCGTTGTGCGGGGCGACACGGTCGATGAGTTCGCGCGTTATCGGGATGTGGTCGTAGCGCGCGCTCTGTTGACTGCCCTTGATCGCAACGCCGGCGTTCTTGCGGTCCGAGATGAACCCGACCTCCTCCAGCCACGGCTCGTTGTAGGACGAGTTGAGGATCCGCAGGACCGCGAGATCGGAATCGCCCCAGCCGGAGCGGTCCATCTTGCGGGTGGTCGGGTAGCCCATCGCGAGCAGCAGCGACTGCACGTCGTGGGACAGCTGGAGCGACGTCGTCGACCAGCTCGGGTACCCGCCCCCGGCCACGGTGCCATCCGCCTCGAACAGGCCGCGCACGAAGGCGGAGTAGACCGCGCGGTCGTTGGTGTACAGGATCGCGTCCGGGATGTGCGGCTCCCAGCCCTTCCCGCTGTGGCCCGGCTGCGGCACGCGCTTGGCGAAGCCGACCGCCTCCCACCACTCGACCAGCCGGACCGAGTGGAACGCCACCTCGGTGTAGCCGACCTGCTCGGTGACGTGCGCCTCGAGGTTGAACAGCTCCTTGCCGAGGACCTTGAGGCGCTCGATGACATCCCAGTCCTCCGCCGCGACGCACAGGCGGATGCCACGCGCGTGCAACGAACCGTCACCCATGAAATAACCGACCAGCTCGGCGAGCTGCGGCGTCACCTCGCGGGGCGCGACGGCGTGACGCTCGCCGGTCCAGTAGCCCTCGCCGAGCGGCGACAGGCTCACGCTCTGCGGCTCGCCGACGAGCTGGTCCAGCGACAGCGGCACGCGATCACCGGCAGCGATGTCGCCGAAGCGCTTCCACTCCCACGTGCCGTCGGGCCGTACGACTTTGATGCGGTGCTTGGGCGTGCCCTGGATGCGGTAGCCGCGCCCGGTGTTGACCGTCACCACGGACTCGAGCCCGTTGACGTAGAACTTGCTCGCCTCGCGGACGCCCTCGTCCGTCGCGACGTCGATGCCGAGGTCCTGCCACTGCTCCCCCGCCGGATCCCCCAGCGAGGTCAGGCGGACGAGTCCGCGCTCGGTCGGCACCAACGTGCCACCGACGAGGCAGCCGGTAGGAGCGAGCACTGAGGCCTGGCTGTTGCGGTAGCCGTGACGCTCGCCGAGCGTCAGCGCCTCGTCCCAGGCGGTGCGGGCCGCTTCGAGCAGATCCTCTGGGACCCTGCGCGGGTCGATGTCGTCGACCGCATCGCGGTGCTTGCCGATGACGCGCAGCATCGGCTTCTCGTTCTTCTTGTAGCCGTCGAAGGCACCCACGACGCGCGCGAACTCGGCCGAGCTGCGGTAGGCGTGCCCGGTCATCAGCGCCGTGATGGCGCCCGCCCAGGCGCGACCCTCGTCGGAGTCGTAGGGCAGCCCGATCGACATCAGCAGCCCACCGAGGTTGGCGTAGCCGAGGCCCAGCTCGCGGAACGCCCGCGCGTTCTCGCCGATCTTCTCGGTCGGGTAGCTGGAGTTGCCGACCAGGATCTCCTGGCCGAGGAACACGACCTCGACCGCGCGCTTGAACGCCTCGACGTCGAAACGCCCCGTCTCGTAGTCGTAGAACTTCTTGAGGTTCAGCGACGCGAGGTTGCAGGCGGAGTTGTCGAGGTGCATGTACTCGCTGTTGTGCACGATCACGCTCTGGCCGAGCGAGATGCTCGCACTCGTAACCGCGAAGTTGTGCGTGTCATCGACCTCGAGGTCGTAGACCCGCACGGGCTCGGCCTCCTCCTGCCGACGTACCCGTTCCACCACGTCGGTTGCGTCGTCACCGTGCTCATCGACGGCACGCAGTTCCGTTCCGACGTCGAGCAGTCGAGCTTCGACGTACGCGCCCGCAGCCGTCAGGAACCGGTGCTCGGGCGTGCACACGAGCGCCAGCCCGCCGACCGTGCGGACCTCGACGAGCGACGTCGTCTCGCCGGCCACCCACACGTTCATCATCGGCCGCAGAACGTGCTTGCCGGTCACACGGTCGAACGCGCGGACCTCGGGCAGAGGCTGGCCCGCGCTTGCGAGCTTCTCGAGGCGCTCGAACTCGATGAGGCCATCCGTGGTGTCGACCAGCGTCTCGCCGACGAAGCAGCACGGGTTGGAGCCGTTGATGCGCCCCGACTCGGGCGCGGTGTGCCAGTCGTTGATGGTGGTGTCGTACTGCATGCCGGGGTCGGCGCACTCCCAGGCGGCCTCGGCGATCTGTCGCATGACGTCGCGAGCGCTGCGCTGGTCGAGGGCCTCACCGGTGGTGACGGCACGCACGTCGTAGTCGGTCTCGTCCTCGTACGCCTTCATGAACTCGTCGGTGACACGCACCGAGTTGTTGGCGTTCTGGTACTGGATCGAGTGGCTGTCGGCACCGTCGAGGTCCATGTCGAACCCGGCCTCACGCAGCACCCGGGCCTTGCGCTCCTCGGACGCCTTGCACCAGATGAAGTCCTCAACGTCAGGGTGGTCGACGTTCAGGATCACCATCTTGGCCGCTCTGCGGGTCTTTCCTCCGGACTTGATCGTTCCCGCAGAGGCGTCCGCGCCCCGCATGAAGCTGACCGGTCCCGACGCGGAACCTCCACCCTGCAAGGGCTCCTTCGACGAGCGGATGGCCGACAGGTTCACGCCTGCACCGGAGCCGCCCTTGAAGATGATCCCCTCTTCGCGGTACCAGTTGAGGATCGAGCTCATCGTGTCCTCGACCGACAGGATGAAACACGCGCTCGCCTGCTGGGGGACGCCGGGGACGCCGATGTTGAACCACACCGGGGAGTTGAACGCGGCCTTCTGGTTGACCAGCAGGTGCTTGAGCTCGGCGTTGTAGATCTCGGCCGACTCGGCGTCGGCGAAGTAGCCGTCCTTGAGCCCCCAGGCGGTGATGGTGTCGGCGACGCGGTCGACGATCTGGCGCACGGAGCGCTCGCGCTCGGGCGTGCCGAGCTGACCGCGGAAGTACTTCTGCGCGACGATGGTGGTGGCGTTCATCGACCACGTGGTGGGGAACTCGACGCCCCGCTGCTCGAAGTTGACCGTCCCGTCCCGCCAGTTCTTGATGACCGCGTCGCGCAGCTCCCACTCGATCTCGTCGTAGGGGTGGACGCCCTCGGTCGAGAAGTAGCGGTTCAGGCGCAGCCCGAGGCCACCGTCCCCCCCTCGCGGGGCGGTGTGCAGCGGCGCGTGTTCGGCCAGCACGATGGGGTCGGTCGACCCGTCGGCGGCGGGGTTGGGGGTGTCGTCGGTCTTCTTGGCCATCTGAGGCTCCGGCTCCGGTCGAGTTGCGGTCGTGTGATTACAGCGACGGCATCCCGGCATGTCAACGAGCTCCTACGAGGGTAACCACTACACCTAGGGCTCACTCCACCGGGTCAACCACAACATGTTGTGGTTCCACAGGGTTGTCCGCAGGCCATCCACAGGCGCATCCACGCCATCGGGGCCGGGTTGTCCACCGCTTGCCCTTCGCTAGCAGCGCGCCTGGCGCACGTTCGGCTCGTCCCACCGCCCACCGGGCTGCCGGAAGGCAGCCCTCCCCCGTACGCACGGAGGCGTCGTCACCGGCGATCCTGCGGCGGCGTCGGTGCGCGAGGCGCGGGAGCAGTGTCGCCCCGCGCTGTGACACGCTCCGGTGAGGCGCCCCGAGCGAGTCCGCGCAGCACGACGGCCGCGGCTAGCGCGAGCCACAGGTCCGCCGTGGTGTTGAAGAACCGCTGCTGCAGGCCACCGAGCGCATCGGTGACGCCGGCGGTGCGGATGACGAAGCCGGCCGTGGCGATCGCCCCGAGCAGCCACGACCAGGCGGCGAAGCCCGGCTCCTTGTGGCGCACGCGGTAGCCGAACGCCAGCGGGGCGAGCACGAGCGCCAGGTAGCCGCTGCCGGCGGTGATCACGTGCACCGAGTCGTCGAACGTCGTGCCGTACCCCGGACACGCGGCCGAGCACGGGAAGAACGCGACCGCCGCGGTCATGACCCCGGAGTAGACCACCAGCCACGCCCCGAGGGCCCCCCTCCCCGGGAGTCGGCGGTGCAGCGTCCAGGCGAAGGGCACCAGCAGCACCCCGGTGATGACCAGCACGGCGGTCATCGTCCGCGCCTGCTGGACCGGCGCCCCGACGGCGTACAGCTCCGAGATCGCCTGCCGCAGCGGGTCGTAGCCGCGTCGCGTCGCCCCCAGCACCGCCCACGTCGCGACGTAGGCGGCGACGCCGCCGATACCCGCCCAGGCGACGGCGCGATCGACGCCCGCGAGGGTGCGCACGGGGACCTCGGTCAACCGGGGACCCGCGCGAGCGGGGCGTGGCGGGGCCACGGGGCGAGCTCCTCGAGCAGACGCGCGACCTCGAGCACGCGCGCCTCCTCGCCGCGCGGGGCGATGAGCTGGACCGCGACTGGCAGCCGGCTCGGCCCGCGGGCGGCCGGCACGCTCGCGGCTGGGAACCGGGCGAGGTTCCACGGCGAGGTCATCGGGGCGAACCGGAACGCCGCGAGGAAGTTGCGGACCCACCCGCGGTCCCTCCAGGCATCGGCCGGGAGAGGGTCGTGCGCGAGCGGTGGCGTGATCAGCACGTCGTGGTCGGAGAAGAACCCGTCGGCCTGGGCGGCCCAGCGCTCCACCGCGGACTCCCGCGCCCCGCGACGCAGGAGCGCCCCGATGCGCACGTGGACACGGGTGCGCCTCTCGAGCCGGCTGCGGTCCAACCCCTCCGCCTCCTCGGCAGGGCCGCCGGTCCAGCGAGCGGCGATGGCGAGGATGTTTCGTGGGGGCGCGGGCGGATCGTCGGTGGCGACGTGGTGCCCCGCCCCGGCCAGCGCCTCGCCGGCATCGCCCACCGCTCGCGCCCACTGGTCGGCGATCGCGATGCCAGGTCCCGGCGGGGCGGCCGAGACGGCCACGCGCAGCGGTGAGTCGGGCAGGCGGGCCTGGCGGTGGCGGTCGGTCCCGGCCAGAGCATCGAGCAGCAGCGCGGCGTCGGCCACCGTCGTCGCCAGGGGGCCGTGCTCGCTCATCCCCATCCAGTCGTTGCCGTCGCCGGGGACCACGCCGGGGCCGGGTTTGATGCCGAACACCCCGCAGCACGCCGCGGGTATCCGGATCGATCCCGCCCCGTCCGCTCCGTGCGCGACCGGCGTCATGGCGCTCGCGACGGACGCTGCGGAGCCGCCCGACGACCCGCCAGGGACACGCGAGAGATCCCAGGGGTTGCGGGTCGTTCCGAACGCGTTGTCGCACATCGGCCAGATGTCGAGCTCCGGGACGCGCGTCTTGCCGACGATCACCGCTCCCGCTGCGCGCAGCGCGGTGGCGATCGGCCCATCGGCGCGGGCAGGTGCCGGCGAGCTGGCGTCCGACCCGTTGCGGAACGCCAGCCCCGCGACGGGGACGTTGTCCTTCACCGCGATGGGGACCCCCGCCAGCGCGAGGTCGGCCAGGTCCGGCCGGTCCTTCAACGCTCGGGCGGTCTCGAGCGCCCCGTCCGCATCGACGACCTCGAACGCGCCCACCCGGGCGTCGAGCGAATCGATGTGATCGAGGTGGTCCTCCACGACGACGACCGGGTCGAGCTCACCCGCACGCACTCGCGCCGCGATCGTGGTGGCCCCCTCCCCGACCGAACTCACCTTCACCCTCTCCGTCCGCGCCGCCGTCACGGTGTTCTGGCACGCTAGCCGCCCCCACACCCCCGACCAGGGGAGACACCGCGTGTCCGATGGCGCCGAGGTCCGGCTGCGCATGCTCACCGCCGGAGACGTGGACTGGGTCGTCGAGGTCGATCGCGAGACCACGCCGTTCGCAGGTCCGATCGGGTGGGAACCGGAGGCGCTTGCGGGCCAGCTCGAGGCCGGCGACTGGGCCAGCGACGACCGGTGGGGGTGGGGGGTCCTGGCCGATGGAGAGCCCGCCGGGTTCGCACTGGTCAACGACATCCGCAGCGGCGACGCGGTCATCGACCTGCGGGTGTCGGCGACACACCGTGGACGGGGTATCGGTCGGGAGGTGCTGCGCCAGCTCGCCGACCACCACTTCGCCGAACACGCCGAGCTGACGCGCCTCTCTGGGCGGACCCACGAGCAGAACGTGCCGATGCAGCGCGCGTTCAACGCGGCCGGCTTCCGGATGGAGGCCCGCTACCGGGACTCGTTCGCGCTCCCCGACGGCGGCCCGGCGTCGGAGTGGGGCTACGCCCTGACGCGAGCCGACTGGCAGGCGGGGCGCCACCGTGCCGACGAACACGGCTACGACCTGCACGGCCTGCAGTTCGAGGTCGAGGAGATCACCGGCCAGGAACCCCACGTCGTCGAGGGCACCATCTACAAGTTCCTCCAGGAGGGGCGCCGCATCCTGGCGCGCTACGCGGCAGGGGACATCGTCGAGGGTGAGCTCGCCGGAACGCTCGTGAACGATCTGCTCGTGTACCGCTACGTGCACGACCTCGAGACGGAACGCGGGTTGCGCACGGTGACCGGCGGCGGGCGGAGCCGGCTCCAGCGCCGCCAGGACAGCCGCCTCGAACTCGTCAACGAGTGGAACGGCGACGACGGCCGGCACGGCCGTCAGGTCCTCGTCGAGTGCCGCTGACCCGGCAGGGCCGAGTGGGTGCAGATCGACCCGCCAGCGGAGTGGCTGCGGGGGTGCTCGGTGGCCCTGCGGGGTGGCGGTACGGTCGCGCGACCACAAGATGTTGGGGTCGTGGTCGAGGAGGAGGGTCCGTGCGCTGTCCCGCGTGTGGCGAGGACGACGACCGCGTCGTCGATTCCCGTCCCAGCGTCGACGGCGAGGCGATCCGGCGCCGGCGCGAGTGCCGCGCGTGCAAGCAGCGGTTCACCACCTTCGAGCGCCTCGAGCTGCCCGAGCTGGTGGTCCGCAAGCGCAGCGGCGCCGTCGCCCCGTTCGACCGCGCCAAGGTGCGCGAGGGCATGGTCCGCGCGACCAAGGATCGCGTCCCCGACGAGGAGCTCGACCTCGCCGCCGCCGCGGTGGAGCGAGCGGTGCGCGAGCTGGGCCGCCGGGAGGTCACCTCGGAGCAGGTGGGCCTCCAGGTGCTCGCCCAGCTCCGCACGCTCGACGAGGTGGCCTACGTGCGCTTCGCCTCGGTCTACAAGGACTTCCAGGGTCCGGAGGACTTCGAGAAGGAGCTGTACCAGCTACGCAAGGAGTAGCCGCCGGAGGGAGTCCGACACCTGACCGCGGGTCTCCGCCGGGTCGAGGAGCGAGGGGGGCCCGCGGGGCGGAGTCCGCGGGCCCCCCTCGGTGCCGGGACGGGTCAGGGAGCCACCGAGGACGGTTCGGTGGGCAGCAGCACGACCGTCCAGGCGGGGACGCCAGCACCGTCGAACCCGTTGAGCACGAGCAGGTCGGCGAGGTACGCGCGCGGGTCGGAGCCCGCGGGCGCCGCCGCGACGGCGACGTCCCACAGCGTCTGACCGGGTTCGACGACGACGTGACCCGCGACCGCGGCGGCGGGCTCAGCCGTCCCCGTGCCGACGCCGAGCAGTGCGAGCAGGCCCAGCGCCGCGCCGGCGAGCAGCGCCCCGATGGCCAGCTTCCCGCGCCGCGTCAGGCGCAGAACCGGCGCCGTGTCCGGGTGGTACTGGACCGGACCGAGATCGATGACCGGCGCGAGCGGTCGGTCGGACACGGGGGCGGGAAGCGGTTCGGACGGTCGCTGCAGCGGCAGGGCCAGGGCGGTGGCGGTCACGGGCGTCCTCCTCGTTGTGCGCTCGTTGTGCGCTCGTTGTGCGCTCGTTGTGCGCTCGTTGTGCGCTCGTTGCGCTGCTCTTCGTCCAGCTGCTCGTGCCCCACGGTAGTGAGGGGGTGTGACACGACTCCGGCGCTGGCCTTCAGGGCTGTCCCGAACACGTGTTCCCTAGTGTGCCGAACGCGTGTTCGCGCGTCAAGTGCGAGGTTGGGCCGAACCTGGCAGGGGAACGGGTGTTTGCACCAGCGCCGTGGGGCCAGTACCGTGCCGAACGCCCGTTCGTGACGGGGCGGTGCCGCCTCGGGACGAGACCCGAGCGGCCCGCCGCCAGCCTCCGGACAACGAGAACCTCCGGACAAGAGGAGACGCCATGGTCCGCAAGCCACGCCCGCGTCCACGCTACGACAAGGAGGATCTGACCGAGCGACAACGCCAGATCCTCGGGGTGGTGGCCAAGCACCTCGACGAGTACGGCTACCCGCCGTCGGTGCGCGAGATCGGCGACGCGGTCGGACTGTCGTCGCCCTCCTCGGTGCACGCGCAGTTGTCGGCGCTCGAGATCCGCGGCTACCTGCGCCGCGATCCCACCAAGCCGCGCGCGCTCGAGCTCGAGCGCGACCTCGACACTGACCTCGAGCTGCGCCCCGACCCCAGCCGCAACGTGCCGTTGGTCGGTGACATCGCCGCCGGCGGGCCGATCGTCGCCGAGGAGCGGGTCGATGCGCTCTACACCCTGCCGAAGGACCTCACTGGTGACGGCGAGCTGTTCATGCTGCGCGTGCGCGGTGACTCGATGATCGAGGCAGGTGTGCTCGACGGCGACCTCGTGGTCGTCCGCCAGCAGCCCAAGGTCGAACAGGGCGACATGTGCGCGGCGCTGATCGACGGCGAGGCCACGGTCAAGTTCTTCCGGCGCACGCGCGGCGGGCGGATCATGCTCGACCCTGCCAACGAGCGCTACGAACCGATCGAGCTCGACCCCTCCGGCGAGAACGCGATCATGGGTCGGGTCGTCTCCGTCCTCCGGCGGCTCTGACCGCCCTCACGTAGCCTCCCCGCACCGACGACACCCGTCGCGCGCCGCGCACGGGTGACCCAGAGAGGTGCGGGGTGGCGTCTGCGTATGGACCGGACCGGGCGTCCCTCCGCGTCTGCGTGGCCGTGCTCGCGCTGGCCGGCTCGTTGGTCGCCTGCGGTCAAGGCGTACCCGGTCCGCAGGACACGGCCGCGCCTCCCGCCTCCCCCACCGGCACGTCAGGGACCGCCGCACCCGACGAGGACGCGACGACGCCAGGGACCGCCGCTCCGACGGCCCCCGGTGCCACCCCGGACGGAGTCACGGCGCCGGCGACGCAACCCCCCGGCCCCGGTCCTGGCGCGACGACCGTGACGCCCCCGAGCCGGACCCCCCCTCCCCAGGCACGCCAGGAACAGCTGCCCGCACGGCCGCTCGTGTGGATCGTCTCCGCCTTCGACGGCCGCGTCAGCGTGGTCGATCCCGCGAGTGGAACCGTCGCCGCCGAGCGATCGGTGGAGGCGACCGATGTAGCCGCCGTGACGGTCGCCTTCGACACGGTCTGGGTCGCCCACGAGGCCGGCGTCACCGGGCTCGATCCGCACGACGGGTCCGTGACCGCCACCGTCGAGCTCGACACCCACCAGGGACCGATGGGAGCGGGGTCGTCGGAGCTGTTCGTCGCCGCACGTGGCGGTGGCGTCCTGACCCAGATCGACCCCGTGACGGGTCAGGCTCTGTCGACCGCCGACATCGAGCCCGAGCCAGCTGGGGTCGCCGTCCTGGGCGGCCGCGTCTGGGTCGTCGACTTCTTCCAGGGCATCCTCCAGAGCTACGACGAGGGCGACCTGCGCCCACGCGGGACCATCGACGTCGGCAGCCAGCCGCTGGACGTCCTCGCCGCCGGTGGAGCGCTGTGGATCGCCTCCAACGCGGACGGGACCGTCATCCGGGTCGACCCGGCGAGCGGGCAGCTCAGCACGATCGACATCGGAGGAGGGCCCGCGGCCCTCGCGGCCACGGACGGGAACCTGTTCGTGCTCGACCAACGATCCGGACGTCTCGTCCGCATCGATCAGGCGACGGGAAGCTCCACCGGCGAGGTGGGGGTCGGCTTCGTGACCGTCGACGTCGCGGTCGGGGCGGGGTCCGTCTGGGTGCTGCGCGAGGATCCGGGGACGGTGCTGCGCATCGATCCGTCGTCGATGCGGATCGTGGCCGAGATCGAGCTGGGCGGTTCGACCCCCGCGCTCGCCGTCGGCTGACCGGGGCGATCAGGCGTCCGGGGACCCCTCCGCGAACGGGTCGGGGTCGAGCAGATCGCGCATCGCCAGCGCGACGTCGGCTTCGACGCTCGCGTGCAGCTCGGTCCCGTCGGCGCCGTGGACCTCCTTGTGCACCTCGCCCCGCGCGTGCGCCATCGCCACCAGCTCCTGCCGGTCGTAGGGGACGGTCACCTGGACCTGCACGCGGTGATCGGGGAGCCGCAGCTCGAGCCGTTCGCGCAGCTCCTCGACACCCCGCCCCGTCCGAGCCGAGACGATGACCGGCTCCGTGCCGGTCTCGCGATGCGTCTCGCGCGCGAGCGCCTGCACGGTGGCCTCGTCCGCCACGTCGGCCTTGTTGAGCACCACGAGCTCGGGGAGGCGGTCGGCGCCGATCTCGGCGAGCACGTCACGCACGGCGGCCATCTGCGCCACCGCCTCGGGGTGCGATGCGTCCACGACGTGCAGGAGCAGATCGGCACGCGCGGTCTCCTCGAGGGTGGACTTGAACGCCTCGACGAGCCCGTGGGGCAGCTTCTTGACGAAGCCGACGGTGTCGGTCACCACGACGTCGCGGCCATCGATCGGCAGGCGACGCACGGTTGCGTCGAGGGTCTCGAACAGGCGGTTCCTGACCGAGACGTCGGATCCGGTGAGGCGGTTCAACACCGAGCTCTTCCCCGCGTTCGTGTAGCCGACCAGGGCGGCGGTCGGGACGTTGCGGCGCTCACGCTCCTGCGCCTTGGTGCGTCGGACGCGGTCGAACGACTCGAGGTCCTCGCGCAGCTTGCGCATGCGTCGCTGGATGCGGCGGCGGTCGACCTCGAGCTGGGTCTCGCCGGGTCCACGACCACCGATACCCACGCCTCCGGCGGCACGCCCGCCCGCCTGGCGTGACAGCGCCTCACCCCAACCTCGTAGCCGTGGCAGCAGGTAGGTCAGCTGGGCGAGCTCGACCTGGGCCTTGCCCTCCTTGCTGGTTGCGTGCTGCGCGAAGATGTCGAGGATCACGATCGTGCGGTCGAGGACCTTCTGGCGTACCCCTTCCTCGAGGTTGCGTTGCTGCGCCGGCGACAGATCGTCGTCGAACACCACCGCGTCGGCGCCGACCTCGTCGACGAGCCGCTGCAGCTGGCCGACCTTGCCCTTGCCGACGAAGGTGGCGGGGTCCGGGGCCTCGCGCCGTTGCACCACGCGGCCGACGATCTCGCCACCGGCGGTGTCGAGCAGCGCCTCCAGCTCGTCGAGGCTCGCGTCGACGTCGAGGCTGGTGCGACCCGGGAGCTGGACGCCGACGACGACGGCGCGCTCGACACGGCGGATGATGTCGACGCCCTCGCGGGGCGCGCCCTCCTCGATGACCTCGCGCTGGCGGCGACGCTGCTGGGCACGCGTGAGGTGCAGATCGTCGGTCAGGGTCTCACCTCGTGGTCGCGGTCCGCAGCCACGCGTCATCGATCGTGCCCGTCACGATCTCGACGGCAGGGCCGGTAAGCAGCACGTGGCCATCATCGCGCAGCACGACATCGAGTCGTCCTCCCGGGACGTCCACCGCCACGGCACGGTCGGTCACGCCGAGCCGTTCGAGAGCCGCCCCGGCCGCACAGGCCGCGCTGCCGCAGGCCGCCGTTTCGCCCACGCCGCGCTCCCAGACGCGCAGGCGGATGTGGTCGCGGTCGACCACCTCGACGAACCCGACGTTGGTGCGTTTGGGGAACCGCTCGTGGACCTCGACGCGCGGACCGAGGGTGGTGACCGGGGCGGCATCCACGTCGTCGACCCGCACAACCGCGTGCGGGTTGCCCATCGAGACCGCGGCCACGGTGAGCTGATCCCCGTCGACATCGAGGGGAACGTCGAGCGCCTCCGATCCGTCGGCATCGAACGGCACGTCCGCTGGGGCCCAGATGGCCTCGCCCATGTCGACGGTGACCTCCGTCACGCGACCGTCGCTCCCGCGTCGGGCAACGACCGGCCGGTCGCCGGAGTGGGTCGCGATCACGAACGCCCCGTCGTCGTGCGGCACGAGTCCACGGTCGACGACGTACTTGGCGATGACGCGCAGCCCGTTCCCGCACATCTCGACGATCGACCCGTCCGCGTTGCGGTAATCCATGCGGACGACGGCGTCACCCGCGCCCCCACCGATCCGCAGGACACCGTCGGCCCCAGGGCCGGTCCGGCGAGCGCACAGAGCGCGCACGAGCACCGCGTCGAGGTCGAGCTCGTCAGCGCGATCGTCGATGACGACGAAGTCGTTGCCGCTGCCGTGTGCGAGGGTGATCTCCACGCCGTCAGGGTACCGACGGCGGTCGGCCCCTCCCCTGCGCGATCACTCGAGCTCGGTCGTCTCCTCGCCTTCCTCCCGACGGAGGGTGACGCGCGTCGGCCCCATATCGGGCGGAGGCCGCTCCCAGTCCCCGGCCTTGGCCGCCCCGTCCGCCGCCGCGTCGGCGAGTGCCCTGCTCACCTTCCGTCGGCTGCGACCGCCGAGCTCGACGACGCGGTCGAGGGCAGTGACAAGCCGCTCGACGACCTCGTCCTGGATGAGCCGGTCACGGCGTTGCAGCGCTCCGACCACCTCGTCGTTGGTCCGGCGCAGCCGCTGGACCTGCTCACCCAGATCGGTCGCGACCCGGTGGTACGACGCCCCGAGCTTGCGCACCTCGTCCACGACCTCGTGCAGCTCGGAGGCGACGCCCTCCTTGACGACGCTCGTGAGGGCGTCCTGCTCGTCCTCCACCCGTGCATGCAGCTGGCTCGCGACCCGCTCCACGCGCTCGACCACCTCGCCGAGCCCGTCGATGACCTGCTGCTGCCCCTGCGCGGCCTCCCGAGCGACCGCGAAGTCCTCGGCGATCCCCGCGATGCCCTCCCACATCGGGGCGAGGGCGGCCTGGATACGGCCGGGTTCCAGGAGCGCATCGGTCCGCGACACGACCAGGTCATGCAGATCGTCGAGCGGGTCCACGATGGTCTTGGCGCGATCCTCGACGAGCGACTCGAGGCCCTCGACCCGCTCGCGCAACGCCGAGAGGGTCTCGTCCACTCCGCCGAGCCGGCCGATCGTGGTCTCGAGCGTCCTGATAGTTCCGCCCAGCTCGGTGACATGCGCTCGGGCCAGTTCGAGGTCGCTCGAGGTCGCCAGCGTCGCGACGCGGTCACGCAGCTCGCTGACGTCACCAGCGGCGAGCTGGGCGACGTCGCGCCGCGCCTCGAGCACGGTCGTGGTGACCCGATCGAGCTCCTCCCGGATGGCGAGCAGCACCGGCTCGGTGACATCGAGCTGGCCGAGCTCGCGCTGCAGGTCCCCGACGCGCTCACGGACGGCGGCGAGGTCGTGCGCGGTAGCCACCGACTGCGTGCGGCCGTCGATGCCCGCGACGAGCTCGATCAGGGCCTCGATGTCCTCGGCCCGGGCGAGTCGGCCCACGACGTCACGCAGCCGTTGCAGGTCGGCCTGGAGCTCCTCGTCGGTGCGCTCGCGCATCTCGGCGAGGACGAGATCGAGGCGGTCCTCCACGCCCTGGAGCCCTTCGAAGCTCAGCGGCTGTTCGAGTCGATCCCCGAGCGCCGCCAGATCCTCGGCACGCGCGACCTCGCTCACCTGCTTGCGGAGGGCAGCGAGGTCGTCGCGCCGGGCGATGCGATCGCCGAGCTCACCGACACGGTCGGTGAGTGCGGTGAGCGGCGCCCCGAGGTCGAGTCGTTCGAGGTGGTCGGTCACTGCAGCGACCGCGTCGGCGCTGGCCAGCTCGCCGAGGCGGGCCTCGATCGCCGCCAGCGCCGCGCCGTCGGGGAGGCTCCGTACCGCCTCGGTGAGCGCGACCAGGTCCTCGGCCCGGGCCAGTGCGTCGATCCGCTCCTGCAGCTCGCGCACCGTGCCGCTGGCGTCCGACGCGTCGATCCGGGCTTGGAGGCGGTCGCCGAGCGCGGTCAGGTCGTTACCCTCGACGACGCGGCCGAGCCGCTCGTGGAGCGTCTCGACACTGGTTGCGATGGACGCGAGGTCCGCGGTGAGATCCGGCTGGGACTCGAGCGTCTGGGTGAGGCGCTCCCGGAGCCGTTCGATGGCCTCCGTGAGATGCTGCTCGACCTCGTCGATACGGTCGCGCGAGGACAGCCGTGCCGCGAGGTCCTCGGCGGCGGTCTCGCTCGGACGCCACGACTCCAGTCGCCCCGCCTGATCCTGGGCCACCGCCTCGAGCTGTTGCCCGAGACGCTCGAACGCACCGGTGAAGGTCTCCTCGATGCTGCCGAGGCGCTCCTCGAGCGGTGAGAGGTCGACATCCGACCCCGCCGCGCTCGCCAGCTGGTCGTGGAGCCGCTGGAGTCCCTGATCGAGGTGCTGTTGGACGTCGTCGAGACGATCACGGGCGGAGAGCCGCGTCGCCAGATCGTCCGCCACGGCTTCGCTCGGTCGCCACGACTCCAGTCGCCCCGCCTGATCCTGGGCCGCCGCCTCGAGCTGCTCGGCGAGCCGGTCGATCGCGGCCACGAACGTGCCCTCGATGCTCCGCAGCCGCGCCTCGAGGGGAGCAAGGTCGAGCTCCGCTTGCGGGGCGGGCCGGTGACCGGCGCTGAGGCCAGCTTCGAGCCGCACGAGCAGACGCTCGATCGCGGTGACCCGGTCCTCGAGCGTGCGCCCCGCTGTCCCACCGAAGAGGTCGCGCAGATCGGTGACGCGCTCCTCGATCGCCGCGAGACGGGCGCTGAGGTCGCCCTCGGTGTCTCGCGCTGAGCGGTACGCTGCGCACACTCCGGGACACCTCTCGTCGCTGCGCGCGAGCCCCACTCGCGCGGACCGCCGCATGGTACTGACGGGAGGCGTGCGCACGACCGCAGGCTCGAAGGGATGGGATGCCGACCGACGAACGCTGGCGCGAGGGTCCGGGCCTCCTCGCCTCCGTGCGTCGCCATCCCCTCACGGTCCTCGCCGTCACGCTCGTGCTCGCTGCGGCGGGCTACGTGCTCGCCCAGCTCGAACCGACCACCTACGAGGCGTCGGCGCGGATGTTCCTCACCGATCTTCGCACCCAGACGACGGTGCAGCAGTCACGGGTGCTCGACCCCGAACGCAACGTGCCGCAGCAGACCGAGCGCGTGCAGTCCCGTACCGCCCTGAGCCGTGCATCCGAGCTGCTCGGAGGGGATCGCCCCCCCAGCCGGCTCCGCGCTCAGCTGCGGGTGCAAGGCGAACCCGAGGTGAACCTCATCACGGTCACCGCCAGCGCGTCCACCGCTGAGGGGGCCGCCGACCTCGCGAACGCGGTTGCACGCGCGTACATGCAGGTGACCGAGGAGCAGACGGTCGCCAAGGCTCAGGAGGCGATCGCCGAACTCGAGCAGGCTGCCCGTCAGATCCGTTCCGAGATCGAGATTCTCCAGAACGAACTGGCGCTCGAGCCAGACGATGCTTTGGCCGTCAGCCGCCTCGAGGTGCGCATCGCACAGCTCACCGACAACGAGTCGCGTCAGCAGCAGATAGGCCTCGATGCGATCGTCATGGGATCCGGGGTCGAACTGTTCGAGGAAGCCGAACCGCAGGCCAACCCGGTCGCCCCCAAGCCGATGCGGACGGCGCTGATCGCCGCCCTCCTCGGGTTCATCTTCGGAGCGGCGATCGCGTACTGGCGTGCGGGGCGGTCACAGGAGCTGCGATCGCACGAGGACGCCGAACGGATCCTGGGCGTCCCCATGCTGGCCGAGATCCCCATCTTCGACCACCGCACGCCCCAGGAGCCAGGGGAGATCGTCAGCGACACGAAGCTCGACGAGGCCTACGGGTTCGCGCTCGCGAGCATCGAGTTCGCGTTGCGGGCCCGCGGAGGGGGACGCGTCCTCATCACCAGCCCGGCGCCCCGCGACGGCAAGACCCAGACGACCCTCCGTCTCGCACTCGCAGCAGCGAGCGGTGGACGGGACATCCTGCTCGTCGACGCGGATCTGCGCGCACACGGGCTCACGCGTCTGCTCGGTGCGCAGGATCTCCCCGGACTGATGGACGTCGCTGCTGGCGTCACGACGCTTAAGGACTGCGTCCACAGCTACCGCGTCCGACCCGACGTTCGACTCCGTGTCGTGGGTATCGGAACCCCGCGTACCGAGGCCACCCAACTGCTGCGCTCGACGACGTTCGCCGATGCGATGGACGAGCTGCGCGACCTCGCATCGGCTGTCGTCGTCGACAGCGCCCCCATCCTGGCCGTCGCGGATACCACGGTACTCGCGGGCCACGTCGACGGCATCGTGCTGGTACTCCCCCAGCACACGCCGGCTGGGGTCCTGCAGGAAGTGCGCGACCGGCTCGCGTTCGTCACCCGTCCACTCCTCGGTTTCATCTACATCACGGCGACGCCGCAGGCCGAGATCTACCGCTACGCGTACGGGTACGGCGTCAACCCGACGACGAGGCGACGCGGGTGGGCCTTCTGGCGACGTCGTCGGTCGCCGGTACCAGAGCGATCGGCGGCGCGAACCGCCAGTGACCGTCGCCCGCCGGACCGTCCGCGGTCCTCGTCGCCGTCGGGCCCTGCGTCGCGGTCGTGACGGATCACGACGCCACGGCACCCGAGCTGCCGCAACGCGTCGAGGTCGTCGGGACGCCGATATCGCCGACGAGCTACGACGAGGTGCTCTACCTCCTCGAGAATCAGCCGTCTGACGCTCCACTCGTCGTCTACTTCTGCAACGTTCACTCCGTCATGACGGCGCGACGGGACCCGTTCCTTGCGGCTGCCGTACGAGCTGCGGACGTGACGACCCCGGACGGCATGCCTCTGGTCTGGGCGTTGCGACGCCTCGGCATCGTGGACCAGCAGCGCGTGTACGGACCCGACCTGTTCGAGCTCGCTCTCCGCCACGGCACCGGGAGGGACTGGCGGCACTTCCTCCTCGGAACCACCGAGGCGACCCTCGATCGGCTGGAGGAGTGCGCCGCCGAGCGCGCGCCGGGAGTGCGGATCGTGGGACGGCATGCACCGCCCTTCCGGCCGCTCGAGCCGGACGAGGAGGACGAGATCGTCGCCCACGTCATCGCCGCGAACACGGATCTGCTGTGGGTCGGGATGGGCATGCCGAAGCAGGAGCTGCTGATCCGCCGCCTGGCGCCGCGGCTGCCAGGAGTGGCCCTTCTGGGTGTGGGCGCCGCCTTCGACTTCATGGCTGGCACGGTCCCGCAGGCGCCGGCGTGGATGCAGCGCGTGGGCTTGGAGTGGCTGTACCGACTTCTGCGTGAGCCCCACCGCCTCTGGCGTCGCTACCTGTGGAACAACCCGTTGTTCCTCGCCTTGCTCGGACGTCAGCTCCTCAGCAGGCGTCGTAGATGAGCTCGACCGGCGCGCCCGATGAACGTCCCGGTGACCCGCCCACGGAGACGAGCGGACTCACCACACGCACGGTCCGGGGTCTGAAGTGGACCTACCTGGGGTCGATCTCCATCGGCGTCATGCAGCTGATCTACACCGCGGTCATGTCGCGTCTGCTCGCCCCGCGCCTGTTCGGCATCTTCGCCATCGCGTCGCTCGTCGTGACCCTCGGCCAGTACTTCACACACATGGGTCTGGGGCAGGCTCTCATCCAGCGGTCCGAGATCGATGATGACGAGATCCGTGCCACCTGGACCTCGAGCGTCGTCCTCGGCATCGTCATGACCGTGCTCTTCGCGCTCGCGGCTCCTGCCATCGCGGGCGTCTTCCACGAGCCGGATGCGGTCCCAGTGCTCCAGGTCATGTCGTTGTCGTTCCTGTTCATCGGTCTCCAGCTCACCTCTCGCAGTCTGCTTCGGCGCCAGATGCGCTTCCGGGTGCTGGCGATCACTCAGGCCGTCGCGTTCCTGATCGCGTTCCTGGGTATCGGTATCGCGATGGCGATGGCCGGGGCTGGTGTGTGGAGCCTGGTCGGGGCGAACCTCGGCTCACGGGTCATCGGCGGGATCGTGACCTTCATCGCGGCGCCACATCCCTTGCGCCCAACGGCCAGGTCGGCCCCCTACCGGGACCTGTACGCCTTCGGGATCCGAGTCTCCGGGATCCAGTTGCTGGAGTTCGCCAGCAACAACCTCGACACGTTCGCCGTCGGCCGCTACGCGACCACAGCCATCCTCGGCCAGTACAACCGCGGCTTCTACCTCGTCAACCTCCCGCTCAACTACCTTCGTGACAGCCTCTCGCAGGTGCTGTTCCCCGGCTTCAGCCAGCTGAAGGACGAACGCGCGCGGCTGCGGGGGGTCTACGTCGGAGCGACGAGCGTGGCCGCTGCGATCGTCTTCCCCCTCTGCGCCGCACTAGCCGTCGCCGCCCCGGATGTCGTCGAGGTCGTCATCGGTGAGCAGTGGGATGGTGCGGCCCAGGTCGTTCCCCTGCTCGCCTTCGCGGCAGCGTTCAGCGTCCTGTCGCGGTTCGCTGGTATCGCCGCGGAAGCCATCGCCGAGCTCGATCTGAAGCTCACCCTGCAGGGGGTCTACATCGTCGTGCTGGGCGTGCTCCTCGCGGGTGCGGCGGGACGGGCCATCTGGGCCTACGGCCTGGCGCTCGCGATCGGTGAGTTCACGCGCCACGGGCTGTACCTCTCACTGACACGTCGCACCCTCGGGGTGGATGCTGGCGACCTGCGTCGGATCTACGGCCCCGCCGTCTACGCGGCCGTCCTGACCGCCACGGCGGTGGGAGTCGTCCGCTCGGGGCTCCTCGCACTGGGGTCACCGGTGTTCGTCCGCTTCGTCGCCGAAGGGGCTGCCGGACTCGTGGCACTGGTGGCCGCACTCCGTAGTCCCCCGCTCGGGCGTATCCGTGAGGAGATGTGGATGCGTCTCGAACGAGCAGGCGCGGTCACCGCAGGCAACACATCGGCTACGACCGTGGGGGCTGAACTGCTCTTGGGACGGAGGCCGTGATGCTGACCGCGGGACTCGTCGCCGGTGGGCTCGTCGCGGCAGCGCTCGTCGCCACTTGGCTGATGGAACGTATCCTGCGCGACTCCGTGTTCACTGCCGCGGTGATCGTGACCATCAGCGTCACGTCGACCTTCTTCGGGGGTCTCATCCCGACGCCGGTCATCGGAGGGTTCACCGTCCTCCCGCAGGACGTGCTCTTCGCCCTCGTCGCGGGAGCTGGGGTCTTACGCCTCCTCCGACTCGAGAGCATCAACCCGATGCAACGGGCCGTGATCGCCTTGTTCGCGCTCGTCGCACTCTCGGCGCTGCGAGGGATCGGCCCGAACGGTCTGGACAGCACGTTCCGCGAGTCCCGCAACTTCCTCTACTTCATCGGTGGGATCCTGTACTTCTCGACCGTCGATCCCACACCCGAGGTCAGGCGACAGCTGGGGCGCCTGTGGCTCATCGCAGGCGCGATCTTCGCGGCCATCGTCGTGTTCAGGTGGGGCGCCCTCCTCGTCGGAGCACCGCCGAGCGGCATCTTCACACGTGCGCGCGAGGCCGGCGGCATCCGCGTCATCGACAACCAGAACACCCTCGTGGTCGCGCAAGCCCTGTTCATCCTCGTACCGTTGTGGATCCGGGAGACGGTCACCCGACACCAAAGCTGGCTCATCGCGGTGCTCCTGATCGTGGTCGTGTTCCTTCAGCACCGCACCATCTGGGTTGTCGTCCTGACCGCGGGCGCGATGGTCGTCGCCCGCAACCCCAACTTCGGCCGCCGGGCGGCCGCAGCGCTCGTCTCGGCAGCAGCCGCGGTCACGGTCGTGACGGCCGCCCTGTCAACGAGCAGCGAGTCACCGCTGCCACAGGCACCAACCGACACCGGCACCTTCGTGTGGCGGTTCGAGGGATGGAAAGGGCTGCTGGAACAGGCGCCTGGACGCGAGGAGGAGTACCTGATCGGCCGTCCGCTCGGCAGCGGGTACGAGCGCGAACTCGAGACCTCGGGGAACGTCGTCGATACGTCACCTCACAACTTCTACGTCGAGACCTACCTGCGCCTCGGGCTCGTCGGCCTGGCGGTCTTCCCGCTCATGTACGCACCTACGCTGCGTCACCTCGCCCGGCGTCGCGACGAGGATGCCGATCTGCTCCTGACCCGAGAGACCATGCTGCTCATCCTGGCGATGCAGGTCGTGTTCATGATCGCCTGGCCGCCGGATCTCGACCAGGGGATCATGACCGGTGTGGCCTCGGCGGTCGCGTTCGGAGGGTCCGAGACCGTCGCGGTTCGGCATCGCGCTCGCCGATGGACCACGGGTGAGCCGGGCCAGGCCTGACGTGCGCATCCTCCTCAGCGCCTTCGTGTGTGAACCCGATGCCGGATCGGAACGGGGCAACGGCTGGACCTGGGCACAGCGACTCGCGCAGGATCACGAGGTCGTCGTGCTGACCGACCGTTCCTTCCGATCAGCGATCGAGGAGCGACTCGCCACGGAGCCAGAGCCGAGGCTCCACGTCGAGTACGTCGGGAGCGGCCTACGTGGGCTCCGCGGCCTCCCACGCCTCCGCTATTACGGCGCGTGGCAGCGGCTGGCGCTGGCCCGGGCCCTCCAGCTGGAGCGCACGGCCGTCTTCGACGTCATCCATCACGTCACCTTCGGCGCGCACCGCCTGCCGTCGTACCTGTGGAAGCTGGACGCACCTTTCATCTGGGGTCCCGTCGGTGGAGGGGAAGGCGTCTCGCCGCTGTTCTACCTGCCGCGATGGATGGGCTGGCGTGAGTCGCTTCGGGAGCTCGCGCGAGCCCTGTCCAACCTGCTGGTGCGCATCGATCCCCGCGTCCGTCGGACGGCCACGAACGCGGATGTCATCGCCGTGACGACCGACCAGACCCGGGACGCCCTGCCGCGATCGGCCCGTGTCCGCGCGCAGGTGCTGCCCTCCACGATCGTGCAGTGGCACACGCTCGAGGAACTGGCCAGTGCCACGCCCCGTCCCGGGCCGCGCTCCGGTCTGCGCGTGGTGTACGCAGGTCGGTTGCTCGGCTGGAAAGGTGGCGGCCTCGCGCTTCACGCCTTCGCGGCCTACGCCGACCGCCGACCAGATGCGGAGCTGCACATCTACGGGGACGGACGCAACCGGCGGTGGTTGGAGCGGCTGGCGACACGGCTCGGCGTCGACGGACGGGTCCAGTTCCACGGACGCGTCCCACGGTCCGAGCTGATACGGGCGTACAGCGACTTCAACCTGTTCCTGTTCCCGAGCCTGCACGACTCCAGCGGCTTCGTGACCATCGAGGCGCAGGCGGCCGGCCTGCCGATCGTGTGTCTGGATACCGGGGGACCTGGCGCACAGGTTCCGGCAGCGGCGGGCGTGAAAGTGACACCTCGCCGACCCGACCAGACGGTGCGCGACCTCGTGCGAGGTCTCGACCACCTCACCGATGACGACGGAGCGTGGTGGGCGGCCTCCGCCGCGGCGCGTGCGCACGCCCTGGACCCAAGCTCGACCCCCTCGATCGAGACCATGATCGCACGGCTGTACGGGCCCGTCACCGGCTGGACGCCATGATGCGGCGCCTGCGGAGGTTGGGCGCCGTCGCCGCTGCGACGCTCACGCTCGTTGCCGGGTGCACCCCGGAGGGCGACGGACCGCGGACCGACCGCACGCCGTTCGTGCGCCCCGAGCGCACGCCCCGCCCCGTCGTCACCGGGACCCCGGCGGAGATCCGCCTTGAGGTAGGCGACGACTTCCAGCGCATCGTTGACCGGACGCCACCCGGCTCGACCTACGTCATCGCGACCGGCGTGCATCGCCTCCAGCAGGTGATCCCCCACGACGGCGACGTCTTCCGTGGCGAGCCGGGAGCAGTGCTGAACGGTGCCCGGCTGCTGGCGCCGGAGAGCTTCGATCGTGATGACGAGGGGCGCTGGTTCGTGGACGGGCAGACGCAGGACGGTCTCGAGCGGGGACAGCCGGACGAGGGCGCCACCGAGGCGATACGCCATCCCGAGGAACTTTTCGTCGACGGTGACCGCAGGCTCGTCCACGTGCTCTCGCTCGGGGAGCTCACGCCCGGGACGTTCCACCTCGACTACGGCGCCGATCGGCTCTACCTGGGCGAGGACCCCACGGCCTTCGCTTCCATCGAGGCGTCCGTGACCTCGTTCGCGTTCGGTGGCACCGGGGTCCGAGGGGTGACGATCGAGGACATCGTGGTCGAGAAGTACGCATCCCCGGCACAGTTCGGAGCGGTGGGTGGCGCACCACCCGAGGAGTTCCCCTACGACTGGACCATCCGACGCGTCGAGGCACGCCTCAACCACGGTGGCGGGATCGGCATCTCCCCCGGTGTGACGATCGAGGACTCAGACGTGCACCACAACGGCCAGATCGGGCTGGTCGGCTTCGGTGAAGATCGCAGCACCGAGGAGGCCGGGTACAGCGCGCGCGTGGCCGTGCTCCGTACCCGCATCCACCACAACAACGTCCTGGGGTTCCGGTGGACGCACGAGGCCGGCGGCACGAAGATCAAGCGGACCACGGCTGGCAGCCTCATCGAGCACGTGTGGTCGCACGACAACCACGGTCCGGGGTTGTGGCTCGACATCGAGAACCACGCGGCGGTGGTCCGTGCCAACCGCATCGAGGACAACGTGGGGGCGGGCATCTTCTACGAGATCAGTGCGGGGCCGACGACGATCGAGCACAACGAGGTGCGCAACAACGGTCACCACGACGGTGGTCGGTTCACTGCCGGGATCGTCATCAGCAACTCCAGCGATGTGACGGTCCGCAACAACGTCCTGGCTGGCAACGCACGCGGGGTCGCCGCCATCTCGCGTGGCGATCGTCATCCCGCTACCACGCGACTGGTCGTGCTCGACAACGACATCACGATGTCGACGGGCTGGACAGGACTCGACCTCGCGCGGGATGCCGACAAGGCACTGCTCCAGCCAGAGGGCGACAACCGCTTCGACGGGAACACGTACCGCGTGGCGGACCAGGGTGCGCGGTGGTGGTTCTGGGATCGCGACGTGAGCTGGGCTCAGTGGCAGGATCTCGGCCACGACGTGGGCGGCCACCTGGTCGTCGGTGAGGGAGAAACGACAGAGCGGGCCAGGCGAGGGTTCCGGCTCGCGGACTACGGTCCGAGGTCGTAGCCCAGCGAGGCCCCCACCCCTCCGAGCGTGGCGCGGGCGAGGTCGTGGTCCTCGGTGCGGAAGTCGGCTCGCCACGCATCGACGGAGCCGCGACGGAACGTCGACGTGCCGCCGAACAGGCCGTCGGCGACGGTCGCGAGGACCCGCTCATCGTGCGGTGAGCTGACGTGGACGGCGAGTCGGCCGAGGACCTCGAGTCGTCGTTCGTCACTGCCACCGCCAGCGGAACCCACCAGGTCCTCGAAGCGCACCACGATCGCGTTCGGATCCTCCCGCCACGCTGCGATCGAACCGAAGCGCGTTCCCAGGTCGAGCAGACCGAGACCTCGTTCATCCGCTGGAAGCCCGGTCAAGGAAGCCACCAGGCGCTCCTCAGGAGCCAACGCCGCGAACCGATCGTGGAGGAAGTGATGTGGTCGCTCGAGGACGAAGGGAACCAGCGACGCGGCGACCGCTCGCGGATCACGCACGACCGCGACCACGCGCACGTCGAGCTGCGCGACGATCGACGCGAAGCCCGGCGAGTGGGGGATGTGCCCGGAGAGCACACCACCCGGTGGAACCCACCGCAGCCGCCGGCGGACCCGTGCCGCGTCAGCGGATACGGGCCAGTCCACCCCGATGGGTACCTGCGCGAGACCGCCCCGTGGCCGCGGGGCGGTCTCCCGGAACAGAGCCGCGCGCAGCGTGACCGTTCCCGGAAGCCGCTCCAGTGCCTTGCGCACCAGGTTGGTCCCGGCTTTCGGCAGGCTCGTCACGAGGATGCGGTGTGGAAGCCGGACACCGGGGCCGACCCAGCGCGCCCACGCCAGTGCGGTATCGGCTGCCTGCCACAGCGGCGAGATCCACCGCGTACGGCCGAGGAGTGGGTCCACCGCTCCATCCGTGATCGGGTCCAAGCCGTACAGTGTCGCGCACCCGAGGACCGAGGAGGCGACAGCTTGGCGCTGCCGACGATCAGCGTCGTCGTCCCCTCGTACAACCAGGCCCGGTGGCTCGACGAGGCCCTGCGCTCCATCCTGGAACAGGACGTCGATGTCGAGCTGATCGTCATGGACGGTGGTTCCACGGACGGGTCGGTGGACATCATCCGCCGTTACGAAGACCGTATCGCGTACTGGCATTCGCAGCCGGACGCAGGCCAGACGATGGCGATCCGCGAGGGGTTCCGCCGGGCGACGGGTGAGGTGCTGGGGTGGCTGAACAGCGACGACGTCCTCTGCCGCGGTGCCCTGCGGGCCGTCGCCGAGGCCTTCCACCGGGACCCCTCGATCCGCTGGCTCTACGGGGACGGCATCACGATCGACGAGGACTCACGCGAACTCATCCACCGGCCCAACGTCCAGATCGATCCCGATGATCTGTACAACCTGCACCTCTACCTCCCACAGGAATGCACCTACTTCCGGGCTGACCTGTACCGGCAGGCAGGCGAGGTGGATCCGGCACTGCGCTACGCGATGGACTACGACCTCTGGCTGCGACTGGCCGCACTTGCCCCACCTCGTCACCTAACCGCCTGGGTCGGCAAGTTCCGGGTGGTCGAGGGGCAGAAGTCAGCGGACATCGGCGCGTACGTGGCCGAGGAGGAGCAGGTCAAGTCGCGGCACGCTCACGCCTTCCGTGTCTACGGGCCGGGCGAACGCGTCGCGCGGATGCTCGCCGTGCGCGGCTCGCGCCTGGCTCGCCGGATCCAGGTGGACGGCCCCGCTCGTGCCCTTCAGCACGCCCTCCGGGTCGCCCGCGGCGGTCAGGTCTCGCCCGGTTCCGAGCCGCGAACGGCGGTAGGGATCCTGGCAGTCGGGGGGATCGGGGTCGTCGGTATCGCCACGCTCATCGGACGGATGCTGCGTCGTCGATGACATCTCGGATCAACTCCCGGCTGGTCCGAGCCAGTGCGGCAGGTCGTCGTAGCCGTGATCGCGCAGGTAGTCGGCGAGTTCCGCGGTCGCCGCACCGTAGAGGTGGGCCACCATCTCCCGATCCTCCTCGGTGAACCGTTCGCCGAGGTCGCCCGCGTTCACGCGGGTGTACAGCGATCGCAGGCCCTGCTCGACCCGCGGGAAGCGGCGGAAGAACGGATCGAGCCGACGGTTGATGGTCTCAGCGACGCGCCGCAGGCCCTGGCTGCGTGCGTGGACGGTGGGGTTGCGAACGCTGTACTCCAGGCGGTCCGCCACGCTGGTGTCGATCCCGAGCCAACCGAAGACCTGCCGCATCCGACCCACCGGATCGGCCGCGAGCTGTTCGAGGAACACGATGGAGAGCCGGTTCCCGAGCAGCTCCATCCACGGTCGGAGGTTCTCGAGGTAGAAGCCGGTCGACAGGGTGCGGTGGTGCTCACCGGCCCGCGTCCGGTCGGCTCCCGTGCGCCGGGCCTCGAGGTCGGCTTCGAAGACGCTGCGGAAGGTGCTCCCGTCGGGCAGCACCCCTCGTGCCCGCTTGAACGTGTAGCTCGACCACAGCCGCGCGACGGGGTCCCGCAGCACGATGATCACCCGTGGATCCGGCAAAGCGCGATCGAGTGCCTCCACCAACGCTGCGCCCCCGGTGAAGTAATCGGGGGAGGCATCGAGCCGGTAGCGCTGCCCGGTGCAGTGGGAGAAGTGGGCCGCGTACTCGTCGAGGGTGGCCTCGGGAGCATCACCGAACCGGAGGGGCGAGAAGTAGTTGATGTCCTTCTCGTCGGCCGCGCAGACGTCGGGATGCTGGGCGAGGTAGCCGAACAGCGAGGTCGTTCCCGCCTTGGTGACCCCCGCGTTGACGAGGTTCGGCAGGCCGCTCAAGACCCTTCCCCTCCCTCGGCGACCTCGTCGTAGTAGCTCCTTGGCGCGCTGCTTTCCGCGAGCGCGATCCCACCGTAGGCGTTCCACAGGTACGCGCCGATACGGCCCCTCGAGAACAAACGGCGCGCCGCTTCGGCGTTCCGTGGCTGTCCAGGGAGCGAGGAGTACGCCGCGGTGATGTCGTCGAGGTCGTCACCGTCGACGATCGCACCGGTTCCGAGCGCCGCCACGGCCTCCGCGAAGTGGCTGGCGCGGGTCGACAGCGTCGGCAGGCCGAGCACCGCAGCCTCTCTCAGCACCCGGGGCTGACCGTCGTAGCGGCTGAGCAACATCTGGCCACGACAGCCAGCCAGACGAGGGAGCAGGTCCGCACCGCGCGTGCTTGAGTCCCACTCGAGCACGCCGTCAGCGATCAGCTGTCCCAGGTTCGGCGGGACGGGATCATCGGACGGCGCCAGCAACAGCACCGCGGGGCGAGGCAGCACGTCCCGACGCTTGTCCAGCCAGCGACACAGCCGATCGATGCCCTTGCGATGGACATCGAAGCGGGTCGTGAACGCGACCGGGCCGTCGGGAGCGCGCTCCCCAGGCAGGGCGGCCCTCGCGGCGGCGGCCGCGAGAGGGGAGTCGGGCACCGCCAGCGGTACGAGGAGGCAGCGCTCGGCCGGTAGGTGCGCCTGCACGATCTCCTCGCGCGACGCGCACACGAACGACCGGGCGATCCAGCACCACAGCATCCGCTGCAGACGCACGGCCATCGGCTTCAAGGCTCGGCGGACCGGCGACACCGGACGGAACCACGACCCACTGGCGAAGTCGTCCCCCAGCATCGCCATCGGCGTCAGCACGATCCGCGCGCCTCGCAGACGCAGGGCCAGCGCGAGGAGGAGGTGTGCGACGGGCAGTGCCAGGTGCACGTGCGCGACGTCGTAGCGTGCTTCGCGCAGACGCAGAGGTCCCAGCGGCTCCAGATCCCGACCCCTCGGGACGAACCGCTCCCGACCGTTGGTGACCTCGACCACGGCGTTGCTGGGGATGCTCTCGGCGACGCCGGCGATCAGCTCGCGGACCTCGAGGGCCTCGTCGCGATCTCGGAACAGCGCGCGGTAGACGAGCAGCACCCGCAACGGTCGCGAACCCTTAGCGGGCACCGTACGTCCCAGCCTCGAAAGCCACCGCGTGCGAGGGAAGGGAGCCTGCCTCGGTGGCGGTGAGGAACGTGCCGTCGCGGTCCTGACCCAGTCGTCGCCACTGATCGGGGGTCTTGGCGAGATCGTCGCCCCAGAGGAACCACCGGCCCTCCAGATCGGGCAGGCGGTAGGTGTTGTCGTGGAAGCTGTTCCCCCACGAGGTGTAGGCATCGAAAGGCTCGCCACGATCGACGTTCAACCCGGTCCTGCCACCGGTGTACGCCACGTCGTTGTCGTACACGCGTAGATGCGTGACGCGGGGTTCTCGATCAGCAGCCGACCGAGCGACGATCCCGGACGGACTCCCGGAGACCAGGTTCTGGAACACCGAGGTGTGATCGCTGTTGCTGATGAAGATCCCGGGAGCCTCGACCGCGGGTTCCACCCCGACCGCGTTGTCCCGCACCGTGTTCCAGAAGACACGACCCTGCGAACTGATCTCGTAGAAGATCCCGCGTTGGGCGTTGCGTTCGACGAGGTTGGAGCGCACGACGGCATGCCGGTTGGAACCATCGAACCACGGTCCGGGGCCGTCGTTGTCGTGGACCCAGTTGTTCTCGAAGCGGACACCGTTGCTACAGCGCGCGATCTTCAGCGCCCCGGCCTCCCACGTCCAGGCGAAGTCGAGCACCGCGTTGTGGTGGATGCGGTTGCCGGTGATGACCGTGGGGATGGCCGCACCCTCGCGCGGCCCGCTGCGGTAGGTGCAGCTGCCGGTGAGGCCGATCTGGCCGTTCCCGTGGATGTCGCAGCCGCTCAGCTGCATCCCCGGGCCGATGCTCACCCCGGGCCCGTGGTTCCACCTGGCGGTGCAGTTGCGTACCACCCAGTTGGTCGTGCGGTGGCCGTTGATGGCGCCGCGCCCCGTACGGTTGGCGTACTTCTCGACGATCACGTTGTCGAGTACGACGTCACGTACCTCTTCGCCACTGAACGCCTGCTCGGTGACACTCGCCTCGATGCGGCCCAGGCCTCTCGGGTCCTCACTGATCCAGATGCGGTCAGCCGGGTAGTCGAAGAACCACCGACCTGGTCCCAGCCGGTCTCGGGAACCGACGTGCTCGTAGCGGACGTCACCGACGAACAGCTCCTCGGGACGTCGGTGGCGATGGTTCCCACCGGTCGCGATCTCCCCGGTACCGGCACGGCCCTGCTTCTGGCCGCTGACGTACCAGGCATCACCTGACCGATGCCAGTCCACCGCGCCGACCGAGAGATCGACCGCGCCGGACAGGATCGCGCCGGGCTCGCCCACGAAGGAATCGCCATCCTCCGGCCGAACGCTGGCACCACGGTGGACGCCCGCGGCCAGGCGGTAGACGGTCGCGGGTGGGTTGTCGGCCACGACCTCAGCGAGGTCGTCGCTGGGCTCGACGCGAACGACGTGGCGTCGCTCCTCGCCCCGCACGATGGCGCTGAGCCGGTCAGCCGTGTCAGCGGGTACCGCGGCGTGACCACCGATGACCACTGGCTCGTCGTGCCGTCGCGCCAGGTCGAACCAGGCGTTCACGCTCTCCGGTGTCGGTGCCGACGGCACCAGCAGGAGGGTTCCGCCGAGTCTGGCCGCGAGGGGTCCTGCGGCGAGGCCGTCGGGGAAGTCGCCCCCGGTCGCGGTCACGAGCGCCCCGCCCGTCCCCGCCAGCTCGGCGACGGCCCGGGACGTCGCGTAACGCGTGGGCCCGCCGACGCGGTCGACACCGAAGCCGCTGTGCGCCAGCGCCATCTCGACCTCGGGGGTCACCGCTGCCGGTCCGCCGACGATCACGACGCGCCGGATGTCGAGGTCACGAAGCGCCTCGAGGGTGGCGGCGGGCACGTGATCGCCGGTGACGAGCACCGGCCAGGGGGAGCCTGCCGCAGCCCGTTGTGCAGCGAAGCCCGAGACACCGAGGGCGTCAGCCCAGCCGCCGACGAGCAGCGCCGTCCCGCCGCTGGGTGTGTCGAGTTGTGCGGCGATGCGTCCCGCCGTGTCGAACCGGTCCCTTCCTGCGATCCTCGTGACCGTGTCGACACCGGCCGCGCGGAGCCCGGACACCACCCGGTCGGAGAGCGCTGAGGTGCCGCCAAGGACGAAGGCTCGGCGCGCCCCGAGCCGTCGCACCTCCTCGGCCACAGCAGGGTCGAGCTGGGCGGTCGGGGTGATCAGCATCGGCGCGCCCAACGCACCCGCGAGCGCGGAGCCCGAGAGGGCATCGGCGGGATCGTCAGCCCGCGCGACCACGACCGCATCGGCGGAGTCCCACCCGAACGTCGCCACAGCCACCGAGGTCGCGACCCGGTCGGCACCGGCGACACGGGTCGTCGAGGCGGCGGCGGCAGGTGCCACCGGTACCGAGACCATCGTGAGCAGCACCGCGAGGGCGGCGAGCAGGGCGAACGGACGTGGGAGCACACGCGGCACGACCGAGATGTGCAGGGGTGAGGTCTCCAGTGGGGGGTCGGGGCGGGACGCTACCGTCTCGTCGTCGAACTCGTGAGCAGGCGCGCGATGATGGGAGATACGCGGGGCGAGCCTCGCCGAGCTCTGCGACCGGTGTTCGTCCTGAGCCTCCCGCGGAGCGGTTCGACGCTGGTCCAGCGCGTGCTGGCAGCCCACCCTGGCGTGGCCACGGCCCCGGAGCCATGGGTCCTCCTGCCTCTGCTCTACACACGCCGTCACCGTGGCGTGGCTGCGGAGTACGACCACGGCACGCTGGTGCGTACGCTGGATGATCTCGCGCACCAGCTACCGGGGGGCGAGCGGCAGCTCCAGCTGGAGCTGGTCGGCACGGCGCTGCGCCTCTACGAGTCCCTCTCCGGTCCTGACGATCGATGGTTCGTCGACAAGACCCCCCGCTACCATCTGATCCTCGATGACCTCATCGAGCTTCTGCCTGAGGCGCGGTTCGTCTTCGTGTGGCGCAGCCCCGTAGCCATCGTGGGCTCGATGATCCGCACCTGGTACGACGGTCGTTTCTACCCGAACCGGCACGCCTTGGACCTCTACGACGGCCTCGCCGCACTGGTCGCCGGACGGCGACGGCTCGGCGAGCGAGCGGTGGCGGTGCGCTACGAGGACCTCGTGCGTGACCGCGACGTGTGGAGGTCGCTGACGGCACACCTGGGGTTCGACCTCGACCACACCGTCTTCGACCAGCTCGGTGAGTTGCGCATCGAGGGGTACGCGGGCGACCCGACCCAGAACCGGTACGGGGTACTGCAAGCCCCGCGGTCGCAGGACCTAGCGGATGCGATGGGCGGACCCATCAGACGGCGGTGGGCCCGGACGTACCTGGACTGGATCGGTGACGACCGCCTCGCGGTCATGGGCTACGACGCCGCCGAGCTGCGGGCGCAAGTGGATCAGCTTCCCGTCGATCCGTGGAGGCTGGTCCCCGATACCTGGGCAGGCTGGCGTGAGCGATGGCGCTCCACGGTGCGATCCCTCGCGACGGGACGCGGCGTTGCGCACGAACGCGGATCCGCAGCGCCCCCCGCCGGGGACGGCGGTGCGATGGAACCGCTGGGCTAGCCTCGCGACGGACGAACCGCCCCAGAAGGACGTGACGCACGCGTGACGTTGCCCGACGACGTAGCGCGTCCGATCTCCGCCGAGGCGGCTCGCGATCACGATCTCACTCGCCGCACCGTCAGTGGTTTGCAGTGGTCCGCGCTGTCAGGTCTGGCATCTGCGGTCATCCAGACCGTCTACACGATGGTGATGTCGCGCCTACTCGAGCCCAGGGCCTTCGGGTTGATGGCGATCGGGCTCGTGGTCGTCAACTTGACCGGCTACTTCGCCCAGCTCGGTCTCGGCCGTGCGGTGATCCAGAAGCCGGAACTGCACGACGACGAGGTGCGGGCCGCGTTCGGTTCGAGCGTTGGTCTGGGCCTGATCGCGGCTGGCGTGATCTGGGGCCTGGCCCCGGTCTTCGCGGATCTGTTCACCGAACCCGACGCCGTCGGCGTGCTGCGGGCCTTGTCTCCGATGTTCGTCCTACTCGGTCTGGGAGCCACAGCTGACAGCCTGCTGCGCCGCTACCTGCGGTTCCGCGTGCGGACCATCGCGGGGATCATCTCGTTCGGCGTGGGCTACCTCGGTGTCGGGATCCCGATGGCCGCGGCCGGGGCGGGCGTCTACAGCCTCGTAGGGGCGGTCCTGTCCGCAACAGCGCTCTCGACGGTCATGAACTACGCCCTCGTGCGCCACTCGATCAGGCCGACCGTCAGGCTCGATGCGTACCGCCCGCTGTACAGCTTCGGGAGCCGGATCTCGCTGTTGAGCCTCACGCAGTACGCCGGTAACAACGCGGACACGGCTGCGGTCGGCAGGTTCGAGGTCGCCGATCTGCTGGGTCAGTACAACCGCGCCTTCTACCTCGCCAACCTGCCGATGCAGTACTTGTTGCTCAGCGCCTCGCAGGTGCTGTTCCCCAGCTTCAGTGCGATCCAAGGTGATGCCGACCGGCTGGGCCGTACGTACCTGACGGTCTCATCCATCGCCGCCGCGATCGTGCTGCCTCTGCTCGCGGGCATCGGGGTCGCAGCTGACGACATCGTGCGCGTGTTGCTGGGTCCGGGTTGGGAGGAGGCGGCGTCCCTGGTGCCACTGTTCGTCGTCGCCGCCGGCGTCAAGTTGCTGACCCAGATCGCCAGCACGGTGGCCGAGGCGCGCGGTGAACTCAACGCCTTGCTGACCCGGCAGGCGGTCTACCTCGTCGCCTTCGTGGCGTTGCTGATCGGCGCCTCGAGTCGGGGCCTGATGGCCTACGCAGCGGCCGTCATCGTGGCGGAGCTCGTCCGACACTTGCTCATCGTCGGCCACGTCCGCCGGAGCCTGGAACTGGGGCGGCGAGGTCTTGCCGCGGTGTACGTGCCCGCGATCGTCACGGTCGCGGTGGTCGCGCCCGCCGTGTTCGGCGTCCGCGTCCTCGTGGAGAACGGGGGTCTACCCCTGCTCGTTCGGTTCTCCAGCGAGGCGCTCGCTGGTGCGATCGCCCTCGCCGCGGCGATGCGACTCCCGCCTCTGCGATCCGTCCGTCGCGAACTGCTCGACCGGCTCGACCAGGCGCGGGTGGCTCAACACGGGGTCGTCCGCTCCGTGGTCGTGGTGATGCTGGGCCCGCGACCCACCCGATGAGTCCGCAGGAACGATTGTCACCGGGCTCGAGATGGGTCGCCACCTGGGGGCGGGAGGAGCCGGTTGAACCCAACGACCCTCGCCCCCGGCGGGACATCGATCGTGACGACCGCGTTGGCGCCGATGACGGCGTCGTGGCCGATCCGGATGTCGCCGAACACCTTCGCTCCCGCCCCGATGTAGACACCGTCTTCGATCACGGGCACCTGTGGCTCCGTCGGTAGGCGCTGACCGATCGTCACCTGTTGCATGACGATGACACCCTCGCCCAGGACGACGTCGTGGTGGATCACGATCCCATACGGGTGGGGCAGGTGGATCTCGTTGGGCAGCCGGCAGTAGATGTCGGACCCGAGCGCCACGCGCATGGCCTTGGCGAGGATGGGCACGTTCCGCCGCACCAGCCAGAGCAGCAGACGCCCCGCCTGGCTCGTGCTTGCCGGGAACGTCGCGCGAGGAGCCATCGATCAGCCCCGCTCGTCCGTGGGAACGCCGTGGTCGGCGAGGATGGTGCGCATCGCGTCACGGTAACGGCTCACGAACGCCTCACGCGTGTGATGCGATCGCGCCTGCTCCCAGGCCCCGCGCGCCATGCTCTCGAGCTCGCCCAGCCCCCTCTGGCTCAGATCCCGGACCGCCGCCTCGACGGCTGCGATCGACGAGTCGGCCAGAATCACACCGAAGTCCGGCCCGAGGTCTATCCCGGTCTCGTAGCTGCACACCGGTACCAGGCCGGCCTGCATGCACGTGGCGACCGAGCCTGCCTGTCCCTCGGAACACGATGGGTACACCAGCGCGATCGTCCGCGTCGCGAGAGCTTCGAACTCCGGGCCGGTCACGTCGATCCAGCCGCGGGTCTCGATGTTGGATGTCTCGTACAGCTCGCGTCCGTACGCCGCGACGAAGTCCGGCTCCCCCTCGATCGGGCCGCAGACGGTCAAGTGCAGATCGGGGTTGCGAGCGAACACTTCGAGAACGAGATCGAGACCCTTGTGGACCAGCCCGCGGCTACCCAGCCAGAGGAACCGCTTCCTCGCCACCTCGACATCACGCTCCTGCGGCCAGTCGTAGGTCCGCGCCGTCGCGACGGGGACCCGGTGCAGCGGCTTGCCAGCGAACGCGAACGTCGACTCGGTGAAGTCGTTGCCCAGGATCGTGGCCGCATCGGCGTGCTCGATGGCATGGTTCAGGGGCTCGTTGTGTCGAGGCTGCAACGTCACCCCCCGTCTCTGCTGCAGCTCGAGGAGTCGGCGCATCTCAGCAGCGTTCTGGAACAACGTGTGCGCGGTGTCGATGTGCATGACCTTGACACAGTGCTCGTCGAGCTCGGGAGCCCACCGCTCGAGGTTCCAGCGGACGTCGATGACGAGGTCGTAGCGGCCGCGGGGACGGAACAGGCGGTTGTGGAAGTGCACGACGTCGACCACGAACCCGAGGTCGCGCAGGGTCTGCGCCATGGCCCAGGTCTCCCAGAAGTGGGTGTGACCCGTGGGCATGGCGCCATCCCGACGGGCGACCAGCAGCGCGCCGCTCATATACGACAGCAGGGCACGTCCGACGCTCGGGCCCGAGGGGCGGACCGTCGGCACGCGGTACGAGCGCAGCACCCACCGCAGCTTGCTGGCGGCGCGTCGAGTCGATCGCACGATGGCCGATGTCCTCATCTCGACGCGCCGTTCCACTCGCCGATCAACGCGTCACGGCTGACGGTGACCATGCCGGCGGTCCACGCAGCGATACCGAGGAACTTCGCCAACTCCTCGACGACGAGCGCGCCACGGATCTTCGGCTCCGCGAGATCGATGACCAGGGACACCGCGAACAGGCCGACGGCGACGAGGACCCAGCCACGGTTCGTGGGGTCCCAGAGGTGGTCGCGGAAGCGCCACGCGTACGCCACGAAGAGCGCTCCGAGCGCGGCGTACGCAACCTCCTCGGGAACACCCAGCTCGGTGTCGAACAACCCGTCGTGCAGCTGCAGGAGATCGTCGAGCACCAGCAGGAGGGTGACCGCACCCGTGGCGATGAGGAAACGTCCTGTGGCGCGCTCGTGCGTTCGCACAGCTATCCAACCGGCGAACAACGCGACCGCTGCCCCCATCCCCCACGCGAGGGCACCGACGTTGCTGATCACGCCGATGTAGTAGGGGAGCCCGGCGACCTCGCTGGGATCACCGACCAGGAGCCGGGCAGGCACGTCGGCGAAGCCGTACGCCGCGAGGACCGGCACGAGGTAGACAACGGCCGCTACCCCACAAGCACCCAGGGCCACTCGCAGATGACGTCGCACGGCTCCTCCGGCGGTTCGTGCGGGCCGCGTGTGCGGGCGGTGCGTCCCGTGGCGCACGGTGTCGGGCGGTACCCTCACGACACGCACCGCGACGGTGACGCTGCGCGAGGCTAACACCACCGAGCGGGCGTAGGGCGGAGCAGGACCAGCCTCGCACGGCGTCCAGGGAGTACCGATGACTACCGCTGGCGACTTCCGCGCCGTGGCGACGGAGTACCTGCGCGAGTTCCGGTCGCTGCTCGATGCGCTGGACATCACCGCGATCGAGGCTGCGGTCGACGCGCTTCGTCGGGTGCGCGACGATGGAGGCACCGTCTTCATCGCCGGCAACGGTGGGAGCGCCGCGACCGCCTCCCACCTCGCCAACGATCTCGGGAAGGCGACGCGCCAGTCGGGTCAGCGTCCTATCCGGGTCCAGTGCCTGTCGGACAACATCCCCTGGTTCAGCGCGCTCGCCAACGACGAGGGCTACGAGCGGGTGTTCGCGGGTCAGCTCGAGAACTTCGCTCAGCCGGACGACGTCCTCATCGTCATCTCGGCGAGCGGTAACTCGACCAACCTCATCCGCGCGGTGGAGCTGGCACAGGTCAGCAGCATGGTCACGGTCGGGCTCGTGGGCTTCGACGGCGGCCAGCTGCTCGAGCTCGTCGACGTCGCGATGTGGGTGAAGAGCGAGGTCGGCGCGTACGGTCCCGTCGAGAGCGCGCACGCCGTGCTCGCCGACATCGTCACGACCTGCCTGATCCGCGACACCGCCACCGCATGAAACGACCCACGCAGGCCGTGGTGCTCGCTGGCGGACGCGGGACGCGCCTCGCCCCGATCACCGACCACACCCCGAAGGCGATGGTGGAGTTCGAGGGAGAGCCGTTCCTCGGCCACATCGTGCGCATGCTGGCCGAGAACGGCTTCGACCGTGTGCTGCTGCTCCTGGGGTACCTGCCGGAGGCGTTCACGGAGCACTTCGGCGACGGCAGCGCCTACGGCGTGCAGATCTCCTACCGCTCCACCGAGCCAGACGACCTGACGGCCCACCGGGTGTTGGACGCGGCGGAGCTCATCGACGAGACCTTCCTGCTCCTCTACTGCGACAACTACTGGCCGATGCGCTGGGACGCGATGTGGGACCACCTCCAGCGCCAGGGCGTGCGCAACCAGGTCACGGTCTACGCCAACGACGACGGCTACACACGGCACTCGGTGATCGTGCGCGAGGGCATGTGCGAGGTGTTCGACCGCACGCGCACGACCCCGGGACTGCACGGGGTCGAGATCAGCTACGCGATCCTGACGAAGACCGACGTGCTGCCCCTGCTCCCGAGGGACCATCAGGAGCTGTTCGAGCAGGCGGTCTACCCGACGCTGGCCGAACGGGGCGAGCTCGCCGCGTTCTGGACCGGCCACCGCTACTACAGCGTCGGCGGCCATGAACGCCTGCCCCTGACCGAGGCGTTCCTCCGGCGCGAGCCGGCGATCATCCTCGACCGTGACGGGACGCTGAACGAGCGGCCGCCCCGGGCGCAGTACGTCACCGCACCCGAGGAGTTCCGCTGGCTGCCCGGTGCGCTCGAAGCGCTCGAGGCGCTGACGTCGGCGGGCTACCGCATCATCGTGGTGTCGAACCAGGCGGGGATCGGGCGGGGCGCGATGACCGAGTCCGACCTCGATGCCGTCACCGCGAAGATGCTCGCTGAGGCCGAGGAGGTGGGCGCGCGCATCGAGGCGTTCTACCACTGCCCCCACGACTGGGACGAGGGCTGCCACTGCCGCAAGCCCGCGCCGGGCATGCTCGAGCAGGCACAGCGCGATCACCACCTCGACCTGACGCGCACGTTCTTCATCGGCGACGACGAGCGTGACGCCGAGGCGGCCCTCGCCGCTGGAGCGAACTGGGCGCTCGTAGGCCCGGACGGTTCCCTGCTGGACATCACCAGCCGGCTGCTCGTTGGCGAGCTCGAGAGGAACTTCATGACCGTCCTACCGCCTGCGGCTACTTGAGGACACGACATGATCGTCCTACCGCCTTCGGCTACTTGAGGACATGATGAACGAGCGCCGACCGATCCTCGTGACCGGCCACCGCGGCTACCTCGGTAGCGTCATGGCTCCCTACCTGTTCGACCACGGCTACGACGTGATCGGCCTGGACACGGGGTACTTCGACGACTGCACGCTGGTGCCGGACCCGGTGCGGATCCCCGCTATCGACAAGGACATCCGCGATCTGGCTCCGACCGACCTCCGGGACCTGTACGCGGTCATCCACCTCGCAGCCCTGAGCAACGATCCGATCGGCAACCTCGACGTGGGCTGGACCGAGGCGATCAACCACGACGCGACCGTGCGCCTCGCCGAGCTGGCATGCGCGGCCGGAGTCCGCCGGTTCCTGTTCAGCTCGAGCTGCATCATGTACGGCATGAACGAGGCCGGCGTGGTCGACGAGACCTCGCCGCTCGACCCGCAGACGACCTACGCCCGCTCGAAGGTCCGATCGGAGGAGGCCCTGCGCGAGTTCGCGACCGACGAGTTCTCGCCGACCTACGTCCGCAACGGGACCGTCTACGGCATCTCGCCCCGGATGCGGTTCGACACCGTCCTCAACGACCTGGTCGCCCAGGCCCTGACGACGGGGCGGATCGAGATCCACGGCGATGGCGCCCCGTGGCGCCCCGTCATCCACGTCGGCGATGTGGCACGGTCGTTCCAGGCCTACCTCGAGGCGCCCCGGGAGGTCGTCCACGACCGCGCCTTCAACAACGGCGCCGACCACCTCAACCACCAGGTGCGCGAGCTCGCCGAGTTCGCTGCCGCGGCGGTCCCCGGCGCGGAGGTCGCCGTGCTCGACCGCGCGAGCGCCGACCGTCGCACCTACCGCGCGAGCTTCGCGCGGTTCGCCGAGACGTTCCCCGACTTCACGTGGCAGCCCGCAGCGGACGGGGCCGCGCAGCTCGCGCGTGAGCTCGAGGCCGCGGGGGTGCGTGCCGAGGACTACACCGGGGACCGCTACATCCGTCTGCGGTGGCTCCGCCGCCTGATGGACGAGCGAAAACTCGACGACGACCTGCGCTGGACCGAGGAGGCCGCGTGAAGGAGGCAGGCATCGATGGGGTGAAGGTCGTCCCGCTGCGCCAGATCGTGGACGAACGCGGCAAGATCATGCACATGCTCAAGGCGACCGACGAGCACTTCATAGCGTTCGGCGAGATCTACTTCTCGTGCGCGTGGCCGGGCACGATCAAGGCATGGCACGTGCACACGACGATGACGGTGAACAACGCGGTGCTGTCGGGGCACGCCAAGCTCGTGATGTACGACCTGCGCGAGGACTCGCCGACCCACGGCACGCTCCAGGAGGTGTTCTTCGGCGAGGACAACTACGTCCTCGTGCAGATCCCCCCCGGGATCGCCAACGGCTACAAGGCGTACGGGGACAAGCTGGTCATCATGGCCAACGCGGCCACCGAGCCGCACCGCCCGGACGAGATGCGGCGCATCCCCTACGACTCCCCCGACATCCCCTACGACTGGGCGCTGAAGCATGGGTGAGGTCCTCCGGACCGATGCGACCCTCATCGTCACCCGCACCCCGCTCCGGGTGAGCTTCGCGGGTGGCGGGACCGACCTCGCGGTGTACTACGAACTGGAGGGCGGGGCGGTCCTGTCGACGGCGATCAACCGCTACGTCTACGTCACCGTCAAGCGGCACAGCGAGCTGTTCTTCGAGCCCATCCGACTCAACTACTCGCGCAGCGAGGAGGTCGAGCGGATCGACGAGATCGAGAACAACATCGCGCGCGAGTGCCTCAAGCTGCTCGACATCCACCCACCGATCTACATCTCCACCGTCGGCGACGTCCCCGCTTCGACCGGACTGGGCGGGTCGAGCTCGTTCACGGTGGGATTGCTGAACGCCCTCCACGCGTACGTGGGAGAGCGTGTCTCGCCAGGTCAGCTCGCCGAGGAGGCCTGCCAGGTCGAGATCGACATCCTCGGCGAGCCCATCGGCAAGCAGGATCAGTACGCCGCGGCGTACGGTGGCATGAACCTGTTCCGGTTCCTCCCCGACGGCCGCGTCACCACCGAGCACGCACGGGTAAGCGAGAAGTGGCACCTGTTCGACAACCTGCTGATGTTCTGGACCGGCCACCAGCGGTCGGCGAGCACCGTGCTCACCGAGCAGCAGGAGGACACCGGGTCCAAGCTCGAGCGGCTGCGGGAGATGCGCGACCAGGCGGACGAGCTGTTCGAGATCGTGCGCCAGCCCGAGGTCGACCTCAAGGCCTTCGGCCGTGTCCTGCACGAGGGCTGGGTCCGCAAGCGCACGCTCGCCTCGGGCATCTCGACCGGCCCGATCGACACCTGGTACGAACGCGCGCTCGACGCCGGGGCGTACGGCGGCAAGCTCTGCGGTGCGGGCGGCGGCGGGTTCCTGCTGTTCGTGGTGCCGGTCGAGCGCCGCCAGGCCGTCCGGGAAGCGCTCGACGATCTGCTCCAGCTCGCGTTCCGGCCCGAGTCGCACGGCTCCGAGGTCGTCGTGCCGTTCCACGGCTGACCGATGCGGTTCCACGAGCTCGATCTGCCCGGCGCCTACCTCATCGATCTCGAGCCGGTGCGGGACGAGCGCGGCTTCAACGCCCGGGCCTGGTGCGCTGACGAGTTCGCCGCCGCCGGGCTGGCGACGACCGTCGCGCAGGTGAACGTCATCCACAACCACCGTGCGGGGACGGTGCGCGGGATGCACTACCAGGTGCCGCCCCACACCGAGGCCAAGCTCTTCCGGGTCACGCGTGGTGGCATCCACGACGCCATCGTCGACCTCCGCACCGACTCGCCGACGTACCTGCAGTCGCGGACGGTCGAGCTCCGCGCCGACGATCACCGGATGCTGTACGTGCCGGAGGGGTTCGGTCAGGGCTTCCAGACGCTCGTGGACGACACCGAGCTGACCTACCAGGTCACGGCCCCCTACCGCCCCGATGCCGGTGCGGGCTTCCGCCACGACGACCCCTTCTTCACCATCGACTGGCCGCTTGCGGTGACGACGATCTCGGAGCGGGACGCGTCGTGGCCCGACTTCCACCCCGACGAGCACCGCCACGACTTCGCGAGGAGCAGCACGTGATCCTGGTCGATGACGCCCTCCGCCGACGACAGGCCGCGGGCGAGCCCATCAGGGTGGCCATGGTTGGCGCCGGGGCGATGGGACGCGCGATCGCCTACCAGGTGAAGCACCACGTCCCGGGGATGGAGGTCGTGGCGATCGCCAACCGACGCGTCGACCGCGCCATGGACGCGTACCGGCACGCCGGTCACGACCGGATCGAGGAGGTCAGCGATGCCGATGCGCTCGCCAGGGCGATCGACGCCGGCATCCCCGCGGTCACCGACGACGCGACGCTGCTGTGCGCGGCGCCCGACGTCGACGCCATCTGGGAGGTGACCGGTGCGGTCGAGTTCGGGTGCCACGTCGCGCTCGACGCCATCGCGCACGGCAAGCACCTGGTGACGATGAACGCCGAGATGCAGGGCACCGTGGGTCCCGCGCTGAAACGCCGCGGCGACGAGGCCGGGGTGGTCGTCACGGACTCCGACGGCGACCAGCCGGGCGTGATGATGAACCTGTACCGCTTCGTCCAGGGGCTCGGGGTCCGCCCGGTGCTGCTGGGCAACCTCAAGGGCCTCCACGACCCCTACCGCAACCCCACGACCCAGGAGGACTTCGCCCGCCGCAAGGGGCTGACCCCCCACATGGCGGCCAGCTTCGCCGACGGCACCAAGATGAGCTTCGAGATGGCGCTCGTCGCGAACGCCACGGGGCTGCGTGCCGGTGTGACGGGCCTGTACGGCTTCGACGCGGCGCACGTGCACAACGCGGCGCAGCTCTACCCGTTGGAGCAGCTGCTCGACGTCGGACTCGTCGACTACCTCGTGGGCGCCGAGCCCGCGCCGGGCGTGTTCTGCCTGGGTACGGTGGAGGCCGAGTTCCAGGCGAGGTGGCTCGAGCTGTACAAGTTGGGCGACGGGCCGCTCTACACGTTCTACGCCCCCTACCACCTCTGCCACCTCGAGGCGCCCACGACCGTGGCGCGTGCCGTGCTGTTCGGTGACGCCGCGGTCACGCCCCACGTCGGGCACGTCGTCGACGTCGTGGCGACCGCGAAACGCGACCTGTCTCCCGGCGACGTGCTCGACGGGATCGGCTGGTACGACACCTACGGTCAGTGCGAGAACGCCGACCGTGTCGCCGACGAGCGACTGTTGCCGATGGGGGTGGCCGAGGGCTGCCGGATGGCCCGGGCGGTGGCCCAGGATGCGATCCTGACCTACGAGGACGTCGAGCTGCCCGAGGGTCGGCTCGTGGACGAGCTGAGGGCCGAGCTCGCGCCGGTACCTAGGCGCTGAGCTGCTCGGGGACCACGTCCACCGGGAGCGCCTCGTCCCCCTCACGTGCGAGCGCGTGCAGGCCGAACGTACGCTCGGGGCGCCGGCCGAGCACGGCCGGGATCGTCAGCAGCAGGATCGCCAGGTCGGCACGCCACGACAGCGAGCGGATGTAGCGCAGGTCGGTCTCGACGTGCAGGTGCATCTCGCCCCGCTCGTCGCGCTCGGTGACCTGCCACAGGCCCGTGATGCCCGGCTTGACGGCGTGGCGGCGGTGCTGCCAGTCGTCGTAGCGCGCGACGACGCTGGCGAGCTCGGGGCGTGGACCCACCAGGCTGAGGTCGCCCCGGACGACGTTCCACAGCTGCGGGAGCTCGTCGAGGCTGAAGCGGCGGAGGAACCGACCGAGGGGGGTGTGGCGCGGATCGTCGTCCGCCTTGTGCCGCTGCCGACGGTCGGGACCCGCGAAGGGCCGCTGACGCTGACGGCGGCTGTTGTGCATCGTGCGGAACTTCAGCATCTCGATGGGCTCGCCGAGGTGGCCGATGCGCGACTGACGGAACAGGATCGGTCGCCCGAGTCGGACCAAGACGAGCAGGGCGACGGTCGCGATCACCGGCAGAGCCAGGAGCAGCAGCAACGCCGCGCCCACGCGATCGAGGACCGGCTTCACCCAGCGCTCGTAGCGTCCGCGCTGCCCGTGTCGGTCCGACGCTGCGTCCGCGGCGAGCGGACGCCCGTCGTGCCGGAGGTGCGTCAGGTCACGCCCCGCCAGCTCGGTCGTCGGTGCTGTGGTCACTCTCTTACGCTCCGTTACCAGCTCGGGCCGAACGGCGCGTAGACTAACGCGCGTGGACCCCCGCCCTCCCTAGGCCGTTCGGTCGGCCGATCGGACGGTCAGGTCGTAGCCACCTGCGGCTAGGCCATCCGGGCGGCCATGGCTAAGGCATGATGTCACATTCGCGCACCGTGAGCAAGTGAACACTTGAAGTGACCAGCACTGAGGGGGCGGAGAGCCGCCGCACGCTGGCCCGACGCGCCGCGCTCGGGGCTGGCTTGCTGGTCGGGGTTTGGGTCGTGGCGACCGCCGTCGTCGTGGCGCTCGCGTGGGGGCGGATCGATGTCGCCGAGCGCGAGCTCGCCGAGGCCAGAGCGCACCTGGCCAGCGCGGACCTGCGCGCCGCCCGGGACGCGATCGGCAGCGCCGACGCCGCCCTGGCCGGCGCATCGCGCTGGTTGGGTCTGCCGACCACCCGTCTCGCCGTCGCCGTGCCGGGCATTGGCACCAGCATCGGGGTGTCGCGCGATCTCGCCACGGCCGTCCGGGACGTGACCACGACCGCGGCAGGAGCCCTCGACGCGCTGCTCGGTGACGACGACGGGGCCTCGTCGCTGCGTCCCCGCGACGGCCGCATACCCGTCGCAGCGATCGCCGAGCTCGAGCCCCCACTCGACCGTGCCGCCGACGCGTTGGCGCATGCCGTCACCGTGGCCAGGGAGGCCCCGACGGGGGGACTGGCGCGCCCCGTGGCGGATGCACGCGACCGCCTCCTGCGTGTGCTGCCGGACGCCGCTGTGCAGGCACGCAACGCCGCGCGGATCGCCGAGCACCTCCCGATCTTCCTCGGTGCGGGTGGATCGCGCCGGTACCTGTTGGCGGCGGCCAACCCCGCGGAGCAACGTGGAACCGGCGGCTACATCGGCGCCGTCGCCGTCGTGACCTTCACCGACGGCGAGTTCGAGCCGGGGGACTTCACGCCCACCTACGACCTCCCACCCGTGGACCCGGACGAGCTGCCTCCGCCGACGCCGGACCAGGAGCGCTACACGCCCTTCGGAGGGACGGCGTTCTGGCAGAACCTCAACCTCACACCCGACGCCCCGACCGCCGCCGAGGGCTTCGAGCGCCTGTGGGCGGCGACCCACGACGAACCGGTCGACGGGACCATCATCGTCGATCCCTTCGCGCTCGAGACGCTGTTGGACCTCACGGGTCCGGTGACGGTGCCCGGGATCGACGAGACGCTCGACGCCCAGAACGTCGTCTCGTTCGTGAGCAACGAGGCCTACGCGCGCTTCGACGAGCAGGATGTACGACAGCAGGTGCTGGGGTCCGCGGCCGCTGTCGCGCTCCGCTCCCTGCTGTCCGACCCGCCCGAGGACGCGCTGGTCCTGGCGCGCGATCTCGGGCAGCTCCTCGCCGACCGTCACCTCATCGTGCACGCAGCCGACCCCGACATCCAGGCTGTGTTCGAGGACGTGGGCATCGCCGGCCGCCTCCTCGATCCGGTCGGCGACTTCATCGCGGTCATCCTGAACAGCGCGACCGGGAGCAAGGTCGACTTCTGGGCGCGCCGCAACCTGACCTACGACGTCCGTCTCCTCGAGGATGGCGGCGCGGAGGGACACCTCGAGGTGACCATCACCAACGACGCGCCTCCCCACGGTGTCCCTCGCGTCGTCGGCCCCAACGCGCCCGGCCTCGAGGCGGGCGACAACCTGCTGTTCGTCAGCACCTACTGCGCCACCTCGTGCAGCATCGAGGGGGGCCCAGCGTCGGTCAGCGGTCGCGACTCGCGTCTCAGTGCCGAGCTCGGCCACCCGGTGTGGGGCTCGTGGCACCTCATCCCCTCACGCGACGAGACGACCGTCTCCTACCGCTGGCGGACGGACGAGGCGTGGAGGGTGGAGGAGGGCCTGATCCGTTACCGGCTGACGTACCAGCACCAGCCGATGGTCCGGGGAACGAACGTTACTGTGCGTCTAGCGCTCCCTGAGTCATCCTCCGTAGTCGAACTGCCACGCAACGCAACGGTCGCTGACGGGGTGCTGACGTGGCAGGGCTTCCAACGTGGCGATGCGGTCCTCGAGGTCGCTCTGCGGCCGGACGGTTCGTGAGAGTGGTCACCGGGGCCCGCAAGCGGTACCGTGTCGTCGATGTGGCCGTCGTGGCCGGGTCATCACGTTCCGGAGGTACGAACCGTGGGATCGCACTCGAGCGCCGTTCGCGCCACCCGCGCCGCGCTGGCCGCTGCCCTGCTGGCGCTGCTACTGGCGCTCGGGAGTGGCGTCGCGACCGCTCAGGAACTCGACGAGTGCTACCCGCTACCCCCCGAGGAGTGCGTTGAGGTCCAGGGCGAGCAGTTCAACCGCAACCCCGCGCCGGTGCCCGCCGCAGAACCCGCGATCGCCCCGCTCGACGTCGAGCGCACCCACCCGGTGACCGGCTTCGACCTCGACACCGCCATCCTCGTGGCGATCGCAGCCGCGCTCGCTGCTGGCGGGCTGCTCACGGCATCGCGCCGCGTCGAGGCGCGTCAGCGGTCGACCGACAGCTGAGCGCCGGCGGGCCGCGGGTCTCAGGCCGCGCGTAGCTCGGCGAACACCACGAGCCGCTCGCTGGAACTGAACCGCGGGTTGCACGTCGTCAAAGTGAGCATCGGGGCACCCGTCTCGAGCGGATCGTCTCCCACCACCCACAACTCCGTCGGGGCGATCACGCGCTGCTCGAGCACGTCGTAGACCCACTCGCGCCCCGCTCGATCGACGAGGTGCACCTCGTCGCCCGGCTGGAGCTGGTCGAGGTCGTAGAACGGCGCGCCGTAGGTCGTGCGGTGCCCACTGATCCCCACGTTGCCCGGCTGTCCCGGCTCCGCCGTGCCCGGGTAGTGACCCGGACCCCGGCGCAGGTCAGGGACGCTGATGCCCTCGACGACGAGCAGCGTGTCGTCGTGCAGGACGCGCTCACCGTCGCGCTCGAACCACAGGGCAGCGAAGGCCTCCCCCGCCGAGACCGGCTCGATGACGGCATCCTCGGCCGCAACCTCGACCTCCTCGCCCGGCAAAGCAGCGCCGATGTCGCCGTAGCGCAGCTCGAAGTCCTCGAGCAGCTCGTCCTGCGCCTGCTCGGCGCGGTAGTTGGTGAACACGAGCAGGTAGACGATGTAGAGCAACGTGAGGACGGCGACGCCCGCCGCGGTCCACGCGGCGACGCGGAGGCCTCTGGCGACGGTGATGGGGAGCTCCGATCGGGTTGCCCGAAGGGTAACGAGCCGACCGCGTTCCGCGTTCCGAGGTTCGGATCGGCGCGCGCGTCAGAACCACCTGTCGAGCACGGTGTCGGGGTCCGCCCAGGCCACGCGGGGATCCCTGCGGAACCACGACCGCTGACGGCGTGCGTAGCGCCACGTCCGGGCGGCGATGGCCGCGACGAGCTCGTCCTGCGCGAGCTCGCCGGCCAGCACCGCGAACGCCTCGGCGTAGCCGATCGCCTGTCGTGCCGTCCGTGACAGCTCGCGCCCCCCGAGCTCCGCGGCCTCCTCGAGCAGACCGGCCGCGACCATGTCCTGCGCACGGTGTCGGATGCGCTGCTTGAGCGTGACGCTGTCGAGGTCGACCCCACGCACCTCGAGGCCCGCGTAGACGCTGCGGTGCTCGTCCCAGCCGTCCGCGAACGACGAGAACGGCTCGCCGGTCAGCTCGATGACCTCGAGCGCGCGCACGCTGCGCCGGAGGTTCATCGGATCGATCTTCGCAGCCGCGTCGGGATCCTCCGCGACCAGCTCCGCGTGTGCGCCGCGAGGGTCGTCCACGAAGCGCTCGTGGATGTGCGCGCGGACGTCGGGGTCGGTGGGAGGGAAACGGAGGTCGTCCACCACGGCGCGGAAGTACAGCCCGGAGCCACCGACCAGGAGCGGCAGGTGACCACGGTCGTGGATGGATCGGATCGCACGCCGCGCCTCGGTCTGGAACCACTTGACCGACGCGTCGTCCTCGGGTTCGAGCACGTCGATGAGGTGGTGCGCCACCTCGGCGCGCACGTCCGCGCTGGGCTTGGCCGTGCCGACGTCCATCCCCCGGTACACCGTGAACGCGTCGGCCGCCACGACCTCGATCGGGGTCGGGGCGCTGCGCGCCAGCGCGACCGCCAGGCCGCTCTTGCCGGTCGCGGTCGGCCCCACCAGGGCGAGCACACGGTCGGTCACGTCCACCACGCCACCACGCGCCCCAACCCGCGGGCATCGATGTGGACGCACCCCTGCAGTTGCAGATCACGCTCGCAGGCGAGTGCGGCGGCGAGGCGGGGCAGCGGCCACGAGCGGGCGCCGACACGGCCCGCATCGGCGTCCGCACGTCGCAGGGCATCGAGGTCGCCTCGGCTCAGGGCGGTCACCACCTCGGCCTCCCACTCGCTCGCCCCGTGGACCACGTACCCCGGGCTGGCCGCGTGCAGGCAGGCGGAGAGGTCACCAGCCAGGAGGACGGCCGCGTCGGCCTCGGCGAGGCGCTCGAGCAGCGCCTCGGCATCGTCACCGGGCCCGACCTGCCGCACGACGGTCGGCACGGTGGCGTCGCTGGAGGCGAGCGCGTGGACCAGGACGCTGGCATCCACGTCGAGCGTGGCGAGCTGCGTCGAGGTGTGGTTCGCGTCCGGTGTTGTTGCGCCCCGCAGCGTCGAGGCGAGGTCAGGCGCGCCGGGCAGCTCGACGTCGAGTCCGGCGAGCCCGAACCCGCCTAAGGCCGTGCGGGGCGCGTCGGCGATCCCGGGCTCGCCAGGCGCGAGGACGATCACCGGGCCGCTACCGAGGACGCGCAACGCGTCGGCCGCCGCGGCCCGCAGGCGCGCGATGTCCGCGGCGATGTCGTGGGGGAGGTTGGGCGTCAGGGCCGGCAGCAGCAGCGGCGACGCCGACACCGTTGCGACGGCGCGCGGCACGTTAGGAGGTCCGCGCGCAGCTGTGGTGCACCACGTTACGCACGACCCTCCTAGACGACGAGCGGCAGTGAGCGCCCCGACCCTGCCGCGACCGCGTTGGGGTCGCCGGGGGTCGGGGCGTGCTCGGTCAGCCGCCACTCCCCCGTCGCGCGCCAGGCCTCCTCGGTCGCCATGCCGGCGGGGGTGCGCCGGATCGAGGTCGGGACGGCGGCGATGGCGTAGTTCGTGTGCGCCTCGGTGATCGTCGCGTCCACGAGATCGCCCGGGGCGTAGCCCTTGCCAACGGGAAGGTGCACGAGGTGGTTGCCGCGGGTGCGCGCCGACAGCATCGTGGGGTCGGTCTTCGATGGGCACTCGACGAGGAGCTCGGGCGTGGCGCCGACCAAGCGCTCGTGCGCATCGGTGGAGTGGCGGCGGACCACCTCCTCGAGCAGGAGGTAGCGCTCGCGCACGACCTCGTCGGGAACGAACTCGTCGGTGAGCTCGGCCGCCGGTGTGCCGGGGCGGGGCGAGTACTGGAAGGTGTAGGCCTGGTCGAAGCCGACCTGCTCGACGACCGCGAGGGTCTGCTCGAAGTCGGCGTCGGTCTCGCCCGGGAAGCCAACGATGATGTCGGTCGTGAGAGCCGCGCCGGGGAGCAGGTCGCGGGTGCGCTCGATCAGGTCGAGGTAGCGGCGCTGGCGGTAGCTGCGCCGCATGGCCCGCAGGACCCGGTCCGATCCCGACTGCAGCGGCAGGTGCAGGTGCTCGCACACGTTGGGCGTCTCGGCCATGGCGTGGAGCACGTCCTCGGTGAAGTCGCGCGGGTGGGGGCTGGTGAAGCGCACCCGCTCGAGTCCGTCGACCGTGCCGAGCTCACGGAGCAGCTCGGCGAAGTGCGAGCGCCCGTCGAGGTCGCGGCCGTAGCTGTTGACGTTCTGGCCCAGCAGCGTGACCTCGAGCACGGTGTCGGCGACCAGGGCGCGCACCTCGGTGACGATGTCGCCGACGCGGCGGGACTGCTCGGGGCCGCGCAGCGAGGGCACGATGCAGAACGTGCAGGCGTTGTTGCAGCCCACGCTGATCGACACCCAGGCGTGGTGGCGCACCTCGCGCTTGGCGGGCAGCGCCGAGGGGAACACCTCGATGGCCTCGACCAGCTCGACGACCGGAACGGCCTGGCTGTCGGCCTGCGCCAGCAGGGTCGGCAGCTCCGCCAGGTTGTGGGTCCCGTAGACGACGTCGACCCACGGAGCGCGCTCGGCGATCGCCCCGCCGTCCTTCTGTGCCAGGCACCCGCCGACCGCGATGGTGAGGTCACGGCCCTCTCGGTGGCGGTCCTCCTTGGCCTTCTTCAGCCACCCCAGCGCCCCGTAGAGCTTGTTGTCGGCGTTCTCGCGGACGGCGCAGGTGTTGAGCAGCACGAGGTCGGCCGCGTGCTCGTCCCGAGCCGGCCGGTAGCCCAGCGTCTCGAGCAGGCCGGCGGCGCGCTCGGAGTCGTGGACGTTCATCTGGCACCCGTAGGTGCGGATGAAGTAGGAGCGTGACATGAGGCGGACAGGCTACAACCCGAGTGGGAGCAGTTCTCTGCGCCAGGCGCGGGCTTCCGCTCCCGCTCAGGGTCGGCCGCGGGGGACGTCCTCGGTGTGGGCGTGCTGGAGGTCGCGACGGCGTTGGTGGTGGTCGGGTTCGGACTCGACCGGACCACCCCGCCCGACCGCGAGGAGCAGCACCCCCGCGGTCCCCACGATCACCGCGGAGATGGTGTCGCCGGGGACGAGGAGGAAGAACACGAGCAGCGCCGCGAGCACGAAGTAGCCGATGGCGGTGCGGGTCGGTGAACGCCCGGCGAACAGCGAGCCGACGACGACGAGCCCGGGGATGCCGACCACGAGCCAGGCCTGCAGCACGTCCACGCGGGTCCTCACCGTCCGGGTCCCGCGGAGGCTAGCTGAGCCGCGTCCGCTCGATCGATGTCTGGTTGACGCGGTATCCCGTGTCAACCACAGCATCGCTGCGCTAGCGCTCGGCGCTGCGCTGGCCCTCGCGATCGGTCCAGAGGGCGTCGCGAGCGACCTTGCGCGCCAGGGCCTCGGGGTACCCGCGGCGGGAGACGAACCCGACGAGGCGGCGGTAGGCCGCCTCGGGGTCGACGTTGCGGAGCCGCTCCGCGCGCTGCCTGGCGACCGCGAACGCCGCGGCCTCCTGGTCCTCGTCCTCCGCCTCGGCCACGGCCGCGTCGATCACGGCGTCGGGCAGGCCGCGCTTGGCGAGCGTCTGCCGCAGCCGCGACGGGCCGTGGCCCTTGCGTCGCCCCTCGCTGACCAGCGCGACAGCGAAGGCGGCGTCGTCGACGAGGCGTTCCTTGACGGCGCGCTCCATCGCGAGGTCGGCGACCACGCCGGTGAAGCCCTTGCGCTCCATCCCCTCGCGTAGGCGAGCCTCGGAGCGGGGCGTGTTCGCGGTGGCGCGGCGGGCGTAGGCCACCGCCTCGGCCACCTCGTCGCTGAGTTGTCGCCGCACGACGTCTTCGACGGGGCCTTCGGGCGCGGCATCCAGCGGTGTCTCGGTGATGCCGTCGGCGGGTGGGGGGGCCTCGGTGGCGAGGCGCACGGCTTCTGTCGCGCTGACCGGGGCACGTCCGTCACCCGCCTCCTCGTCGCTGGGGCGGGGCGGCGGGGCGACGTGGATCGGCTCGCGTTCGATCCCGCGAGCCGCCAGCCACGCCTCCGCGTCACGGAACGGGGTCTCGGCGTCGCCCGGCATCGCCTACTCCTCGTCCGCGTCGGCGACGGCCTCGGCCTCCTCGACGGAGATGATGGGATCGATGCCGAGCTCGTCGCGGACACGCTTGGCGATCTCGTTGGCGATGTCTGGGTTCTCCTTGAGGAAGGTGCGCGCGTTCTCGCGGCCCTGGCCGAGCTGCTCGCCCTCGTAGGTGTACCAAGCACCTGCCTTGCGGATGATCGCGGTGTCCACGCCGACGTCGAGCAGCGACCCTTCGCGCGAGATCCCCTCGCCGTACAGGATGTCGAACTCGGCGAGCTTGAAGGGAGACGCCACCTTGTTCTTCACGACCTTCACGCGCACCCGGTTGCCGACCGCGTCGGTGCCGTCTTTGAGCGTCTCGATGCGCCGCACGTCGAGCCGCACCGACGAGTAGAACTTCAACGCCCGCCCACCCGGCGTGGTCTCGGGGCTGTTGTGCACCATCACGCCGTCAGCGAAGTAGTTGTGCGTCCCCTCGACCTCGATGTCGTAGCGGTGGTCATCGTCACGAGGCGTCCCTCGCTCATCGATCCGCAGGATCTGCATCGGCGTGGGAACGAACCGGACAGGCACGAAGACGGACTCCACCTCGAAACGCCCTCGGAACCGGGGCAGGAGCTTGTAGTCCATCGACGGATGGATGTACGGCGCGACCAGCTCCTGGAGCTTGTCGGTCTCATCACGAGAGAAGACGAGGTAGTGCATCTGGCGCTTACCTCGGCGGGTCAGCTTGGCCTCGATGCCCCACGTGTCGCGCAGGTACTCCTGGAGCCTGACGCGCGAGGTCGCCTCGATGGCCTGGACGCAGATCTCGACCCTCCCGGAACCACCTCGTGTCCGTCCCTGGATGCCCTTCGATCGCAGCGTGAACGTGGCGTCGTCCATGTACCACAGCGCCAGAGACAGCGGAGTCAGCCGCTTGAGGTAGTCGTGGCTGAGGACCTTCCCGTTGCCGAAGTAGACGGCGTCACGCAGGTCCGCGAGTTCCGCGAGCGGTTGGCCGTCGTAGAAGACCGCACCCTTCGCGTTCGTGCTGCGGCTCACGTTGATGTTGCCGAACAGGGACGCCTTCCAGTCCGCGTACTCGGCCTGCGCCGCACCGTGGCCCCAACGGAGCCGCGCCGCTCGCCCCGACTGTGATGGGGAGAGCGCACCGTCGCCCATCAGGGTGCCGAGGACGACCTCCCACTGCTGGTCGGACAGGTGGTGTGGCACCGCCTGGATGACCTGATCGCCGACCTGCAGCTCCTGCGCTTCGAGCCAACCCTCCGGCGTCATGATCAGGTGGTTCGGCGTGAACTCCAGGTGCGACTCGTAGTGGCCGACGCCCCCGCCCGCACGCTCCACAGCGAAGTGCAGGAACGTCGTGGTGGGACCGTTGTCGAACCAGCCGGTGACGCGCCTGGGGACTATCGCGCCAGCCTCGTCGTCGTAGGACAACACCTCGACGTCGAGCTGCTGCTTGACGATCTCAGCGATGGGTAGGTGGGAGCCGTCGGCCAGGCTGACCCGGGTCGAGCCGCTTGCGCACCCGAACATCACGCCTACCTTCTCGCGGAGCTGGTTGATGAAGACGGTGCAGGTGTTGGACTTCTTGATGGAGCCGGCGAGCTTGCGCAGGGCCTGGCTCATGAGGCGCGCCTGGAGGCCGACGTGGGTGTCGCCCATCTCGCCTTCGATCTCGGCGCGGGGCACGAGCGCGGCCACCGAGTCAACCACGATGATGTCGACCGCCCCGGACCGCACGAGCATGTCGGTGATCTCGAGCGCCTGTTCCCCGGTGTCGGGTTGGCTGACCAGCATCTCGTCGATGTCGACGCCGATGGCGCGGGCGTAGACGGGGTCGAGGGCGTGCTCGGCGTCGATGAACGCCGCGATGCCGCCCAGCTTCTGTGCCTCGGCGATCACGTGCAACGCGACCGAGGTGTTGTGCGACAGCACCCCGTTGGCGAGGAAGCTGTGGGTCTTCGGAACCACGACATCGAAGGTGGGTTGTTCGCCCGCCTCCTCGATGGCGACGATCCGCTCGTACGTGTAGCGGTGACGGAGAAGCTCCCGGAGCTGGGCGAGGATGGGCAGGGCGGGTCCGGGCACGAAGCGGCGTTCGGCCCAGTCCACGATCGCGTCGAGACGCGTGGGCGAGCAGTCGATGGCGCCGTCGGGTCGCGATGTCAGGTTCCGGCGGAACAGGTCACCCGCGAGCCGATCGAACTCGCGGTCCCCACCCATCGCGTCACGCAGATCGCGCACGAGGTCCGCGACGTGGGGCACGTTCTCGAACTGGGTGAAGTCACGCGGCTGACGGAGGTACCGACGGACCTGCTCCTCACGCCGCTTCGACCGGAAGCCGACGAGATCGAGGAAGCGCAGCACCGCACCTGGAGAGACGAGGACGGTGTGGTAATCCCGCTCGTAGTTCCTGTTGAACTTGGCGTTGAGGCTCGCGGGGATGCCCAAGCCGTAGAGCAGGAGCTGGACCTGCTCGGCGAGTTCCCGGGACGCGGTCGTCAGGCCGACCTCGGGACCCTTCTCGATCCAACCGTCGCCCTCGTACAGCGCCGACAGGAACGCCCGCTGGATCTTCGGCCCACCGGTCCGCACCCGGTGCGGGATCGTCTTCCCGGCGGATTTGGTGAAATCGAGCCCGTACTCGTCGTGCAGACGCCGCCGCAGACGGGTATCGAAGACACGATGATGAGTGCCGCCTTGGATGGTGACCCGATCCCGTTCGACCCCGAACACATCTCTCAGAAGACGGATGTACTCCGCCGATACATCGGGGTCGTGGGCGTTGATGAACTCCACCACATGGCGACTGCTCTCGCCGAGAGAGCCCTCAGCGACGAGGTAGCCGAGCAGCAGCGCTTCGTCCTCGGTCAACCGGCTCGTTCCCGGTGATTCATCGGCTCCGAAGAGCGCAGATACCAATACGTCGCCAAGCTGCAACTCCTCAACCGTCCGCCAGACGATCTGCCCACGTTCGTTCATGAGACGAAGAGGGTGGTTCGCAGTCGCCATGACGTGACGACCTGACTGGAGTTGGACACGCCAGACCGGCTGACGGTCGTTGTGCGTGACCGCTGCCATGGGCTCGAGTTCGCCCTCCTCGTTGACGAGGCGGACACCGTGGTCCGACACGTCGGTCACCCGCGACGTGCAACTGGTGGGCTGGCCGACGCGCGCGAACAGCTCCTCGATGGTCTCGAGGCCGTGGTCGCTCCACACGTAGGTGCCAGCCGGAATGCACTTTCCACTGCTCTCCGGTCCGTATATCTCGACCACGCGGCCGCGCGGGAGGCCGCCGATGCCGAGAGCGAGGTCGAGCGCCAGCGCCCCGGTGGGGATGGCCGCGACCGGGATGGCGGCGTCGTCGCCCAGCTTCATGAGCGAGCCCTTGCCGAACTGCTTCTCGATCTGGCCGAGGGCGACCTCGAGGGCCTTCTTCTTGTCGACGTCTGACACGGCTGCTGCCTCCGGGTAGCGGTACCGCTGTTGCGGCTCGTCGGTCTTCGTGCATCTGGCGGGTGTGCATCTGGCGCTGGTGCGTGGTGCTCGGTCGGGACCCTACGGCCGGGGTGTGACAGCTCCCAGGACCCGCGCCCCGCCGCCTGTGGACACCGCGCCGACGGGACGTCGGCGGGAGGCTACGCGAACAGGTGTTCGGAGTCGAACACCCTCGACGACCGACGGCGCCACGGACGAACGGCAGGGGTCACCTGCGGCTGTCACCCCCTCGAGCGGCGCATCCTTGAGTACTCAAGTAGCGAAGCGGTAGTACAACCTGCATGTGTGGTGTTGCGTTGGGAACGAGGGGAACGAGGATGGTGATGCGGACCGTGGACTTCGTCCAGTCGTTGAAGAACACCGCGGCGCTGGCCGCGCGCCGATCCGAGCGTCCCGACGACGCGTACGGTCGGCTGGCTGTGACCTGCGGCACGCTCGTCGCGGACCTGACGACCACCATGACCAGCGCTGGGCAGGAGCGCGAGGTACCGGGCGTCGTCCCGATCGATCCGGCGTTCGCCGACCAGGTCGAATCCGTCCGCGCCGAGCTGATGCGTCTCGACCTCGAGCGTGATCCCCACGCGGCCGAGGAGATCGAGGGCCGGGTGGCCTCCCTGCAACGCGACCTGCACCGCTGACGCGCGACTCCCGCGGTGACCTCGCCGGCGCGGCGCTCCCCGCGTTCGACCGGGCCACGCTCACGCAGCGCGACGACCGCTGACCGAACGGCCCCGCTCCGCACACGCGCACTCCGCCGCATCACCGCACCATGGAGGTGCCGCCACCGAGAGGTCCCGCGTAGATCGTGGCCGAACGAGTCCGTCCCGCCCTGCGTCTGCTGTCGTTCGTGTTCGTCTTCCCGCTCTTCGTCGGCGCGCTCGCGTACCCCGGCCTGACGAGCATCTCCGACATCGCCGATCAGGTCGACGAGCAGCTGCTCGCCCCGATCGAACTGCCCGACGAGGTCCCGGAACCGGCGCTGCGGTCCGAGGTCCTGGCAGCGGACGGCTCGCGACTCGGGCTGTTCATCGGAGCCGAGCACCGCGTCCGGGTCGAGCTCGAGGCGGTTCCCCAGATCCTGATCGACGCCGTGCTCGTCACCGAGGACCGCGACTTCCAGTCCCACAACGGTGTCGATCACCGCGCCATCGCACGGGCGTTCGCGGCCAACGTGCGCGGCGGCGAGATCCAACAGGGTGGTTCGACCATCACCCAACAGCTCGTCAAGAACCTGTTCCTCGATGCCCGCCAGACCGTGGCGCGGAAGGTCCGCGAGGCCATCACCGCCGTCGAGCTGGAACGGCGGCTGTCGAAGGAGCAGATCCTCGAGCGCTACCTCAACGCGGTGTACCTCGGCAACGGCGTGTACGGCGTCGGCACCGCGACACGGTTCTACTTCGACAAGTCCTTGGAGGAGCTCGAACCGCAGGAAGCGGCGCTGCTCGCCGGCCTCATCTCGAGCCCGGAACGGACCGACCCGATCGAGCACCCCGAACGGGCGACCGAGCGCCGCAACGTGGTGCTCGACCTGATGGCGCGCTACGACGTCATCGGTCGTGAGGAAGCCGACCGGCTCGCCAGCGCCCCCCTCGCTCTGACCGTCACACCTCCCCCGCCGCCCCGCGAACCGTTCTTCGTCGAGTACGTCAAGCAGCGGCTCCTCGATGACGACCGGCTCGGGGAGACCCGGGAGGACCGGGCGCGTCGGCTCTTCAGCGGCGGCTTGACCATCAGCACGACCCTGCAACCGAAGGTCCAGAGCGCGGCCGTGCAGGGACTGCTCGCCCACATCGACGATCCGCTCGCCGACCCCCTCGGAGGGGTGGTCTCGATCGAGCCCGGTACCGGCCGCATCGCCGCGATGGCGGTCGCCCCGAAGCCCTTCGGCGAGTGCGAGGACGGTGAGGAACCGTGCCTGGAGACCAACGTCAACCCCCTGGTTCCCGGCTCCGGTGGCTCGGGTCGCCAGGCGGGGTCGTCGTTCAAGCCGGTCGTCCTCGCGACCGCGCTGGAGCACGGCCGCGGGACGGACACCGCGTTCCGCACGCGCGGTGGACAGGAGGTCGGGGGCGAGCGCTGCGAGACCGACGGCGAGCCCTGGGAGCCGGAGAACTACGCCCCGACCTCGCGCGCCTGGATGGACATGCCGGAGGCCATCCGTGTTTCCAACAACGTCTACCACGCACGCCTGGCTGCCGATCTTGGCCCCGAGCGAGTCGTCGACATGGCCCACCAGCTCGGGATCCGGGGCGACCTTCCGGCGGTCTGCTCGCTCGGTCTCGGATCAGCGGACATCTTCCCGATCGACCTCGCCAGCGCGTACACGACGTTCGCCAACGGGGGCGAACGGTGTGAGCCGTTCGCCGTCGAGTCGATCGCGGACCAGGACGGCGAGGTGCTCCTGCGCAACGCGCCCGACTGCCGCCCGGTCCTGCAGCCGCAGAACGCCGATGCGATCACCACGATGCTGACTCGGGTGATCGAGGGGGGAACCGGGACCGCGGCCGACATCGGTCGCCCCGCCGCCGGCAAGACGGGGACCACGGACGACTGGCGTGACGCGTGGTTCGTCGGCTACGTGCCCCAGCTCACGACCGCGGTCTGGGTCGGCTACGAGCAGCCCGAGCCGATGATCGGGGTCCTGGGGTACCGGCGCGTCGCCGGCGGTACCGCGCCCGCAGCCATCTGGCACGACGTGATGCTCGCCGCGCTCGAGGACGTCGAGCCGCTACCGCTGCCGAGCGTGACGCTCGAACGGGCCGATGGCCCTCCCGAGGAGCTCGAATCCCCATCCCCGGCACCCACGCCGACGCTCCTCCCGCTGTCACCACCACCGCCGCCGACGGACGCGCCGGAGCCCGAGCCGACCGACACGCGCCCCGAGGAGCCATCGCCGCAGCCGAGCCCGAGCCCATCGCCCCAGCCGAGCCCATCGCCATCGCCGGAGCCGGATCCCGAACCGATCCCCGACGATCCGCTCCCCGAGCCGACCGACGATCCCTCGCCCTCACCCGAACCCAGCCCCACCGAGGAACCCTCGCCCTCACCGAGCCCCACCGAGGAGGCGGAGGCCACGGAACCCTCGCCCTCGCCGAGTCCCACCGAGGGAGCATCCTCAGCGATGTTCGCGCTCATCGGGTTCGCCCCGCGGCGTCAGGGCAGTTGACGACGCTACCGTGGACGCGGACAGGAGCGACGGTGGCTGACGACACCCCGAAGGGGACCCGGTTCGTGTTCCTTGACACCGAGGCGACCGGCCTCGACCTCGACCGGCATGAGCTGACCGAGGTGGCGTGGATCGTGCGGTTCGAGGACGGTTCCGAGGTGCAACGCCAGTACTTCCCCGACCACACCCTCGACGGTGCGGACGACGACGCGCTGGAGCTCACCGGTTACCACGAACGCATCGCGGACCAACCGCGCACCCCGATGTCGCAGTGGCTGCCGCAGTTCCTCGAGGATGCCGACGGCGCGGTCATCGTCGGCGCGGTGCCCGACTTCGACGTCCGCCAGATGCACAAGGCGTGCAAGAAGCTCGGGCGGGAACCCACCTGGGACCATCACCTGGTCGACGTCGAGACCCTGGCGCTGCCGCTCATCGCGGGGGGTCCCGAGGCGCCGCGCAGCCTCGCCAAGACGTGCCGGGCCTTCGGGGTGGGCCACGACAAGGGCCAGGCCCACGGTGCGCTCTACGACGCGCAGCAGGTCATGCGCGTGTTCGATCGCATCTGGGAGGTGATCGCGGACCTGCGCGCGCGCAGCGAGCCGCTGCCTCCACCCGTGCCCCGCGAGGTAGCGGCGGACGACGCGGACGCGACGGCCCCATCGGGGGACGCGTCCGAGCCCGCACCAGCCGGGCCAGACGCGACGTCCGGCCGGCCCATCCCTCCAGCCCAGATGTCCTGACCCGCACAGGTCCGCGCGCTGACCGTTCGGTCGTACCCGGGGGCTGAGAGGGGGGGTACCGTCAGGGCCACCGCCGCACCCCTGATCCCGGTTGCGGCTCCGCCGGAAAGGGGAGCCGACGTGGGCCGGACGCTCAGCGAACCGAAGACCGCGGTCCGAAAGGGTCGGCCAGCCACGGCCGAGCCGGAGCGGCTTGCGACCACACGCCTCGAGCTGCTCGACTCGATCCGTACCGAGCTGCTCGCGCAGGCACCGCTGTTCGAGGACCCGTTCGCTTACGGTGCCGGCGTGCTCGACACGCTCAGGGCCGTTTCCGCGATCCTCACCAAGGGCGAGCAGGCAGGCCGACACGAGGGGAGCAAACGATGAGCGACATGCCGCTCTCAAGTAGCGACAGCCGTAGAGCGCAGGAACTGATCAACGACCGCGACCCGATCCGCTCCGCGGGCAGCACCGCGTGGATGGCCGCCTTCGCGCTCGGGCTGGCGACCTCGTCACGCCCCGACGACGACTGCATCGACGACCTCGTCGCCGCCGCGGACGGCTCCAGCGCGCGGCTCCACGCCGCCCGTCACCGCGTCCGGAGCATGTACGGCGATCGCGGTCGTACCAGTCAGCGTGCTCAGGAGCTGCTCGACCAGGCCGCCTCGCGCATCGCCCGTCAACCCCTCGACGCCGACAGCGGCACGCTCGCCACGACCTCGTAGCGCGCCCCGCCGGCTCCGAGGTGGGACGCCACCACCTCGACCGACGAGGCAGTCCAGGCACCCGGGGTCGGCGGCACCTCGTCGACGAGGTGGGACGTCACGGCCCCTCGACCTCTCCCCCGGACGCGCGCGAGGGTGAGGTGGGGCCGTACCGGCTTGCGGTCGACCGGGAGGTCGTGCTCCGCCAGGGCCTCCTGCAGCCGCTCGCCCAGCGCCGCGATCGCGCCTGGCGGGTCGTCCGCCACCCCCATCCACAGGATGCGACGCCCGAAGCGGCCAGCACGGTCGAGCTGCAGATCGATCGGGGCGACGGCGACGACCTCGTCCTCGATGGCGGCGACGACCGGGTCGGGTCCGAGCGCGACCTCGCCGAGGAACGCCAGCGTGAGGTGCCAGTTCTCCGCACGGGTCCAGGACAGGTCGTCGCGCGACGCCCGCAACGCGGCCACCCCGGCAGCGAGCGTGTCCCGCACCGCCTGCGGGACATCGAGCGCGAGGAACAACCTCACGGGAGGAGGCGGCGCCGGAGCAGCTCGAGGGCTGCGCTGCCGAGCCGCTCCTGGACGGTGAGGCGATCGCCGGGGATGTTGCGCCCGTGGACCTCGACCTCGCCATCCGGACGCGCGACGGCCCAGAACGCGGTGCCGACGTCCTGGCCGCCCTGCGTCGACGGTCCGGCGACGCCGGTGACCCCGATGCCCCAGTCGGCGGCGAACAGCTCTCGCACCCGCACCGCCAGGTCGCTGGTGACCTCGGCACTGACCGGCCCGTGCGCCTCGATCAGCTTGGGGTCCACGCCGAGGACGCGGCTCTTGCTGTCGGTCGCGTAGACCGCCACGCCGCCCTTGAGCACGCCCGAGGTCCCCGGGACCCGGGCCAGTCGCGCCGCGATGCCGCCCGCCGTGGCCGACTCGGCGGTCGCCACGGACTCGCCGCGGTCCTCCAGCAGGCGCACGACCGCCTGCTCGAGGTCCTCGTCGTCGATGCCCGCGACGACCGGGCCGAGCGACCCGACGATCCGGTCGACGTACGGCTGGGTGCGAGCCCGCGCGTCGTCGATCCCCTCGCCCGACGCGGTCACCCGCACCTGGATCTCGCGGCGGGTCGCGAGGAAGGCGATGGCGACGTCACCCGCGGCGTCAGCGTCGGCGATGGTGTCGGCCACGGCCTCCCCGACCGTGGACTCCCCCAGGCCCGCCACGTGCACCACGCGCGTGACGGTCGCGCGGCCCCCGCTGCGCGCGAGCACGTCGGGTGCGACGTCGCGGACGAACAGCTCCTGCAGTTCCCAGGGCACCCCGGGAAGGGCGTACACCGCACACGTGGCGGCGTCGTCGGGACGCGGCACCTCCACGACGAACCCCGGGGCCGTCCCCACGGGATCGAAGACCCGCGCCCCGGCAGGGACCCGTGCCTGGCGCAGGTTCGAGGGTGACATGCGGTAGCCGCGCGAGGCGAACAGCTCGGTGATGCGGTCCTCGAGGTCGGGGCGCGACTCGAGCTCGAGGTCGGCCGCGGCCGCGATCGCCTCACGCGTGATGTCGTCTGACGTCGGCCCAAGCCCACCTCCGACGACGACGAGGTCGCTCCGCGCGATCAGGTCGCGCAGGGTGCGCACCATCTCGTTGAGCTCGTCACCGACCGCGACGTGCGCGTGGACGCCCACGCCGAGCTCGCGCAGACGCTGGCTGACCCAGGCAGCGTTGGTGTCGACGAGGTCGCCGAGCAGCAGCTCCGATCCCACCGACATGACCGCACCTCTCACACGGCGCTCCTCGCGCTACGAGCCAGCCGGCCGGCCCGGAAGGCGTAGTCGACGCCGGACACCACGGTGATGCCCACGGCGAGGTACAGCAGCACGTCGCGGAGCGACACGGATGCCCCCGGCCACAGGAACGCGATGACCGCCGCGACCTGGGTCACCGTCTTGGTCTTGCCCCAGGACGATGCGGGCATGACCTTGTCGTAGCGGCGCACGAGGGCGAGCCGCAGCAGGGTCACGGCGACCTCCCGGACGACGATCACCCAGACGGCCCACCACGGCAGCCGGTCGACCGCAGCCAGGCTGGCGAGCGAGCCGATGATCAGCAGCTTGTCGGCGATCGGATCGGCGAGCTGACCCCACCTCGTGACGCCGTGCCAGCGCCGCGCGACCCACCCATCGATCGAATCGGTAGCAGCGGCGAACGCGAAGATCCCGAACGCCCACCACCGGGCGCCCGGATCTTCCTTGGCGAGCAGCCACAGGATGACCGGGACCAGCAGCGCGCGCAGGAAGGTCAGCAGGTTGGGGAAGTTGAACCAGTGGGGCTCGGTCGTCTCGCGCAGCTCGCGAAGATCGACGACGTCGTCGGGCTCCGCCGAGGGCAACAGCACCTCGGCCAGACCTCCGTCCTCGGCGGGGTCGACCGGCTCGGGCACCCGGCTCACGCCGTCTGGGCGTCGACGGTCGCGACCAGATCGACGCCATCGGCCGCGGCGACGTGCACGCTGACGCGACGTCCTGCGGGGAGCTCGACGCGAGCCCCGTCCGGTCCGACGAGACCGATCTCGCCGTCGGTGTCGGGGGCCTCCCGGAAGGAGCGCGCCACGCACACGCCCGCCTCCGATCCCTGCACCGTGACGTCCAGGACGCGGCCGATGAAGCGCTCAGCACGCTGCTGCATCACCGTCTCCACGACCGGCGCGAGGTGCGCGACGCGCCGCTGAGCCTCGTGGGAGGGGATCTGGCGGTCCAGCGAGGTCGCCGCCGTGCCGTCCTCGTCGCTGTAGGCGAACAGGCCGACCCAGTCCAGCCCCACGTCCCACAGGAAGCGCTCGAGCGCGGCGACGTCGTCGTCGGTCTCGCCGGGGAACCCCAGGATGAAGTTGGACCGGAACACGGCGTCGGGATCGAGCGCGCGGATGTCCGCGATCAGCTGCGCGAAGCGCTCGGGTGAGCCACTCCGAGCCATCCGGCCCAGCACGCTGGCCGACACGTGCTGCAGCGACAGGTCGAAGTAAGACGCGACCTTCGGGTTGGCCGCCATGGCCTCGACCAGCGGCCGCTGCAGCTCCGCAGGCTGCAGGTACATCAGCCGCACCTGCTCGACGCCGTCGATGGCGGTCAGTTGCTCCAGCAGCCGCGGCTGCAGCTCGCGTCCTCCGATGTCCTTGCCCCAGGAGGTGGTGTTCTCGCTGACCAGCACCAGCTCGCGCGCGCCCTGGCCGGACAGCCAGCGCGCCTCCGCCACGATCTCGTCCGGGGGCCGCGACCGGAACCGGCCGCGGAAGGACGGGATGGCACAGAACGTGCACACACGGTCGCAGCCCGACGCGATCTTGAGGTAGGCCCACGGCGGCCGCGCCTCGTCGCTGCCGTACCGGCGCAACGGGAACCTCGGTCCGCTGGCGGGGACCCGGTCGAGGTCGTCCTGTGGGGTAGTGACCGGGACGTCGAGAGCCGTCTCAGGTGGTGGCTCCTCGGTCGGCATCACCAGCAGCGGCAGGCTCGGTCTGAACGTGCGGTGCTCGGGGGCGGCGGGGCGTGTGGCCTGCACCCGTTCCATGGGGCGTCCGGCGAGGACCTCACCCAACAGGCTCGGCAGACGTGGGTAGGCGTCGAAGCCCACGATGGCGTCAGCCTCGGGGATGGCCTCGGCCAGCTCGTCGGGGTAGCGCTGTGCCATGCATCCGACCACGAGCACCGCGCGGACGCCTGCACCCTTGAGGTCACACGCCGCGAGGATGGTCTCGATCGACTCCTCCTTGGCGGGGGCGATGAAGGTGCACGTGTTGACGAGCACGGCGTCAGCCATCGAGGGGTCGTCCACGAGCGTGTAGCCATCCCGGTGGAGCACCCCAGCGAGCTGGTCGGAGTCGACCTCGTTCCGGCCGCAGCCCAGCGTCACGATGGCGACGCGTGCAGCGGTCGGGACGGACGGATCGGTCACGGAGGTCAAGAGGGAGCCCTGGCGGAGGGTTGCGCGATCGGTGGGAGGGTACGTCCTCACGCCGGGGAGGTCGTCTCCGTCTGGGGCTCGCCGGTGGCAGCGTCCTGGTCGGCTCCCACCCGCCCCGACGGATCGTAGGTCGCCGTGACCACCGCGCCGCGGGATCCCGGCGGACCGAGGTCACGACCGTTGAGTTCGACGCGGACCCCGCCGGCGTTCCCGAACGTGATCTCGACGGCCTCGTCGGCCTCGAGCGACAGCGTCTCCCCCGGCTCGTACACACGGCCCGCCTCGACGACCGTGCCGTCGACGGAGGCCTCGATCCAGCACGGCTCCTCGACGAGCACTACGAGGTCGATGTCGTCGAACGTCGGCGAGGGCGATGGGCTGGGGCTGGGACTCACCGTGGGCGGCGGCGACACCTCGCTCGCCGGCGCCGTGGGGATGGCGGCGGGCTCGGGGGTCCGCCCACCGAAGACGTTGGCCGCGGCGATGGCGATGATGAGCACCGCGACACCGATGCCGGCCCACAGGACCCAGCCGGGCAACGGCGCTCGCGTCGGCTGCGCGACGGGGCGCGTCGCGAGGCGGCGCGGGTCGTAGTCGTCGTGCTGGACGTAGCGGCGGTAGGCGTCGAGCAGCGGCTGTTCGTCGACGCCGAGGAAACGGGCGTAGCTCTGGATGAACCCCTTCGCGTAGACGTCCCCGCCGAAGATGGCGAACTCTTCCTCCTCGAGCGCGTGGATGTAGTCACTGCGTACGCGCGTCGCCCGGGCCGCCTCCTCGACCGAGCGGCCCTGCTCCTCACGGGCGCTGCGCAGCGCCTCGCCGATGCCGATGCTCAAGGTGCGCCGATGCTCAAGTGCTGCCGGACCTGTGGGTCCCGGTCCCAGCCTACGGCTTCCCATCACCCGCACGGCGTTCCAGCACGACCTCCGCCGTGGCGACGGCGCGCCCGAGCAGGGACGACGCCCCTCGGTGTCGAAGTCCGCCGCATGCGCAGACTGACCCTGATCCTGGCCGCCCTCACCGTCCTCGCCGCCACGCCCGCCTCGAACGGGGTGGCCACCGAGCCCGGCACCGACCCGGTCGACTGCCTGCGCCACCTCGCGGGCCTGGACCTGCAGCACGTCACGGTCGTGGACCTGCAGGAGGCGCTGGAGCAGGGAGACATCACCAGCCGTGAGCTGGTCGAGCGCTACCTGGAGCGGATCGCGGCGTTCGACGGCGCCGGTCCGCAGCTCAACGGCATCCGCGAGCTGCACCCCGACGTGCTGGGACAGGCCGACCAGCTCGACGCTGAGCGCCGCGCGGGTCACGTCCGCGGCCCTATGCACGGCATCCCGGTGCTGCTGAAGGACAACATCGGCACCGGCGACATGCCGACGACCGCGGGCTCGATCGCGCTCGAGGGCAACATCCCCGACAACGACGCCTTCCTGGTCGAGCGACTCCGCGAGGAGGGCGCCATCATCCTCGGCAAGGCCGAGCTGGCCGAGTTCGCCAACTGGGTCGATCTGCGCATGCCCAACGGCTACAGCTCGCTGGGCGGGCAGGTGCTGAACTCCTACGACCTCGCCCGCAACCCCAGCGGCTCCTCGTCCGGCCCTGCCACTGCCGGGGCGATGGCGTACGCGACCGTGACGATCGGCTCGGAGACATCCGGCAGCATCCTGTCGCCAGCGGAGGTGCAGGGGCTGGCCGCGGTCAAGCCGACCGTCGGCCTGGTGTCGCGCTCGGGCGTGATCCCGCTGGCACCGAGTTGGGACACCACCGGCCCGATGACGCGCAACATCACCGACGCCGCCGCGCTCTTGAGCGCGACCGCCGGCGTCGACCCCACCGATCCACGCAGCCTCGAGAGCCGACCGCACCTGCCCCCGGCGCTGGACTACCTGCCGTTCCTGCGCACCGACGTGCTGGAGGGCGTCCGGCTGGGCGTGACCGACCGCACCCCGACGAGCTCCGTCCTGCGCGAGGCGTACGACGAGCTGGAGACTCAGGGCGCGACCCTCGTCGAGATCGACAACTTCGGCACCCTGGGGCAGGTGGGACTCGCCGAGCTCGGCTTCGTCGCCAACGAGTTCAAGGCCTACCTCGACCGCTACCTGCAGACCGAGGCCAACCCACCGACCGGGGTGCAGTCCCTCTACGACGTCGTGCTCTACAGCCAGGAGCACTCCGACCGCTACCCGTACGGGAACTCGCTGCTGGTCGCGTCGGCAGCGCAGCCGGGGACGGTGGAGTCGACCATCCCGGGCAGCATCACCGTCACCGAGACCTCGCGAGCGATCATCGACGACACCCTGGCCCAGCACGACCTCAACGCGATCGTGTCATCCGGGACCGGCACGGTCCGTATCGGCGCTGCGGCGGGCTACCCGACCGTTGCGGTGCCCGCCGGCGCCACCGGCAACGGCCACCGTCCGATCAACCTGGCGTTCCTCAGCACGGCGTGGACCGAGCCGCAGCTGCTGTCGTTCGCCTACGACTACGAGCAGGCGACGCTGCAGCGGGTGCCACCGACGGAGGTCAACGCCGGCGCGCTCGTCACCGAGGCGTGCCCCGACGGCGGCGGCGGCGCTCACGTGCCGGTGCAGGAGCGGGACACCGCCCCGACTGATCTGCGACCGGCGCTGGTCACCAGCGGCGTCGAGTCAGGGCTGCGGAACTCCACCCCCGATCGAACGGGATAACCGGCACGATCGGGGGAGAACTCAACGGACGTGCCCACCCTTGCCGTCGGCGTTGTCGATGACCCGGTCGAACTTCAGACGATCCGCACCACGCCCAGGACGGCTTCCGCTGACGATCGATCGTCGCCGTCGAGGGCGAGGCGACCGGCACGCTCCGCGTCCTGCCACCGCACCCGGTCGGCCGCGATGAGCACGATGGTCTCGACGTCGGTGCGAACCGTGACCGTCCGCACCGACTCCACCAGCGGGCCGTACTGGCGTCGGGCGAGGTCGAAGCGCCAGGTCGGCAGGTCGGCGTCGAGGTCGAACGCGACCGCGCCCTCACGACGTTCCAGCGATCGCAGCGGTCTGGCTGGCAACGCGCGGAGGACGAACTCGGCGAGCAGATCCCGCGTCGCGGGATCGAGTCGAGGTCCGGAACGCCCCACTGCCCTGAGCACGTCGTACTGGTGGACCCACTCGTCGTAGACGCGTAGCGCAGCGAACCAGCCGACCTCGACCCTGCCGAACAGGGTGGGGATCCGGACCGAGGCCAGTGGTGTCGGGATGAGACGCACGATCGTCAGCAGCCGGCGACCCCACCGCGCGAGCTCATCCGACAGCTCGTCACGGCTCCGGTCACGCAGCCGCTCCAGCGCCGCGTCGTTCGCGCGCTCGAACTCGTCGTCGCCGACGCCGGGGAGGAAGTCGAGGAGGTGGCGTCCCAGGACGAGCGTGCGGTCGGTCTCGGCGAGGTGACGGAACACGTCGGCCACCGACCATCCGGGGACCGCCTCCCGCGACAACTCATCGTCGGTGAGCGAGGTGAGCAGCTCCAGCGAGTCCGCCCGCAGCCGCTCCGCGCTCGCGGCGACATCACGGGGACGTAGCACCATCACTCCTCGACACCGACCGGCACCGGACCGACACCGGAGACTAGGCGCATCGAGCTGGCACATCGCACCCTCCAGGGTTGCGATGTACCAGCGCAGATGGGGTTCGTCGCCATGCCCTGCGGGGACCACACGCTCGCCCCGATGGACCGGGGAGATGCACGGGGCGTTGGGCTCCTTGGGTACAGTGCCGCCCCATGATGAGCACCCGCACCCCGATGCTGCTGCGCTTGGGTCCGATCCTTGCGGCGGCGATCGTGGCACTCGGCCTGCTCCTGACCGGCCCCGCCGCCGCGACCGAGGGGCCGGCGCCGACGGATGCCCCGACCGAGCCGACGGGCGAGGAGGGCGGTGCGGAACACGGCGAGGAGGAGGGCAGCGGGAAGATCGAGCTCCCCCTGGATACCGAGAGGCCGCGTGACGCGATCGGGCTCGTGATGCTCGGTGTCGTGGCGGCCGGCGTCGCGCTGGCGTTCGTGAACATGCGCCGCCAGCTCAAGGGCGAACGGGGGCAGGCCACCGGAGAGTGGCGCTACCGCTGAGGACGTTCAGTGCCGGTCCCGGCGGTCGTTCCAGACGATCGACGCTATGAGCCCGACACCCCCCAGTGCGGCCAGCAGGAACGCCACGATCGCCAGCGCGGGGTAGCCGAACAGACGCGGCTCGGTCTCGACGCGCATCAGCATCGCCGCTCCGACGATGAGCGCCGCCAGCACCAGCCCCATCGTCACCCGGTTGGCGACCTTCTGGATCGCGCGGGTCAGGCGGGTCTCGTCGATGGCGTCGATCTCCAGACGCAGCTCGCCGCGGTCCACACGCTCGAGGATGCGGTTGAGCCGCCCCGGCAGCTCCTCGGCGAACTCCTTGGCGTCCAGCACGGACCGCATCGCCCGACTCGGCGTGAGCGTCTCGATCAGGCTCTTGCTGGCGACCTCGGCCGCGATGCGCCGGATCGCCACGTTGGGTTCGAACTCGGGGGCCAAGGATCGCCCCACCGCATCGAGGTTGAGCAGCGTGCGTCCCAGCAGCGTCAACTCGGGGGGTGGGGGGTGACCGGTGCTCGCCGCGACGCGGGCGAGCCGGAGCACGATGCCTCCGATCCGCAGGTCCTCGGCGGGTAGGTCGAGGTAGAGCCCCACGACCTCGGCGATCTCACGGCGGAACGCGGCCTCGTCGGCGCCTTCCTGCTGATCGCACATCGCCATCGCCGCCTCGGAAGCCCCCACGGCGTCGCCCTCGGCGACGGCGAGGAGCAGGCGCAGGAGCTGGTCTCGAACCGCCGTGTCGAGCCGGACGACCATGCCCAGATCGAGCAGAGCGAGGTGGTCCTCGTCGGTGATGAACACGTTGCCGGGATGCGGGTCGGCGTGCACGAAGCCGTCATCGAGGATCTGGCGCAGGTACGCCTCGAACAGCTCCTGTGCCAGCGTCTGACCGTCGATGTCCAGGCGGCCGAGATCGGTCAGCTCCGTGACCTTGTGGCCTGCCACCAGCTCCATCGTGAGCACCCGTGAGGTCGTGTAGTCATCGACCGGCTGCGGCACCTCGATGCGTTCGAACTCGCTGAGGTTGCCCGCCAGCGTCTGGAGGTTGCGTGCCTCACGCCGGTAGTCCAGCTCCCGTGCCAGCGACCGCCGGAACTCGTCGAGGATGGCGGTCAGCTGGTACTTCTCGCCGGTCTCGGTGCGCTCGACCAGCCCGGCGAGGGTCTCGAGGACGTCGAGGTCCTCGCGCACCCTGCTCCGTATGCCGGGTCGCTGCACCTTGACCGCGACGGGCCGGCCGTCGCGGAGCTCCCCACGGTGCACCTGCCCCAGCGACGCCGCCGCGAGCGGGACCTCGTCGAACCTCGCGAAGGCGGTCCCCAGCCGCACGCCGAGCTCCTCCTCGACCACCTGCCTGACTTGTTCGAAGGGCAACGGGTCCACCGCGTCCTGCAGACGGTCGAGCGCATCGAGGTACGCGGGGGGCAGCAGGTCGGGGCGGGTCGACAGGAGCTGGCCCAGCTTCACGAACGTCGGACCGAGCGACTCGAGATCGGCGACGAAGCCCTCGGCGTCACCGCTGTCGTCCTCCGAGCGGTCCTCGGTGAAGACGTCGTCGAACGCGGCGCCCTCGAGCAGGTCCCGGCGGCCGTGCTTGAGCACGAGCGTCGCCAGGGCGAGGTAGCGCCGGATGTGGCCCGTCCCGGATGCGATCTTCACCCTCGTACCGTACGACCGCGACCACGCCCCGCGGTCAGCACGGCGCGGTCGTCCGGCCAGGTCGCGCTACCTGGCTGCCGTCCCCCTACAACGAGCCGGCGGCGACCGCCTCGGCGAGACGCTCGTCGGTCCAGAGGACCTCGCGCGCCTTCGAGCCCTCGTTGGGCCCCACGACACCGAGCTGCTCGAGCTCGTCCATGAGTCGCCCGGCCCGGGCGAAGCCGATGCGCAGCTTGCGCTGGAGCATCGAGGTCGAACCCAGGCCGGAGCTGACGACCTGCTCCGCGGCGCGCCGCAGGAGCACCTCGTCGGAGTCGTCGTCACCGCGGGCGATGTCGACGTCCTCGGCCTCTTTGCCGGACCGCACGATGCCGTCGATGTAGTCCGCCTCGCGTTGTCGCTTGCCGTACTCGACGACCGCGCGGATCTCCTGCTCGGAGATGAAGCAGCCCTGCAGGCGCACCGGCTTGCCCTGGCTGGCGGGCAGGAACAGCATGTCGCCCTTGCCGACCAGCTTCTCGGCGCCGCCCATGTCCAGGATCGTGCGCGAGTCGGTCTGCGACGCGACGGACAGCGCGAGCCGCGACGGGATGTTGGCTTTGATCAGCCCCGTGATCACGTCGACGGACGGGCGCTGGGTCGCGATCACCATGTGGATGCCGACGGCGCGCGCCATCTGGGCGATGCGGCAGATCGCGTCCTCGACGTCGCGGGGCGCGACGAGCATGAGGTCGCTCAACTCGTCGATGACGAGCAGGATGTAGGGCATGTGCCGGTAGGCGTCCTCGTCGTCGGCCTCGGGGTCGCCGGTGCGTCCCGTGACGGGGTGGGCGACCTCACCCGCGGCGATGGCTCGGTTGTAACCGTCGATGTCGCGGAAGCCGAGACGCGCGAGCGTCTCGTAGCGCATCTCCATCTCCTTGACCGCCCACTGCAGCGCATCCGTGGCTCGGCGCGGGTCCACCACGACCGGCGTGAGCAGGTGCGGGGCGCCCTCGTAGGCGTTGAGCTCCACCCGCTTGGGATCGATCAGGATCATGCGGACCTGGTCGGGGCGCGCACGCATGATCACCGAGGTCAGCATCGAGTTGAGGCTGACCGACTTGCCCGCCCCGGTCGCGCCCGAGACCAGCAGGTGCGGCATGGTCGTGAGGTTGACCATCGCGGCCTTGCCGGCGATGTCGCTCCCGAGCGCCACCAGCAGCGGGTGGGGATCGCGAGCCGCGACGTCGCTGCGGAGGATGTCGCGCAGGGTGATCTGGTCGCGCTCGCGGTTGGGGACCTCGACCCCGATCGCGGACTTGCCGGGGATCGGGGCGACGATGCGCACGTCCGGAGCGGCGAGGGCGTAGGCGATGTCGTCGCCCATGTTGGCGACCTTGCGCACCTGGACGCCGGGCCCCAGCTCGATCTCGAACCGGGTGACGGTCGGGCCCCGTGACCAGCGAGCGACCGAAGCGTCGATGGCGAACTGGTCGAAGGTCTCCTGCAGGGCACGGACCTGAGCCTCGATGTGCCGCTCCCCCGCGTCCACGACGGCCTGGCCGTGTCGGAGCAGGTCCAGCGGGGGCAGTTCGTAGTGGCTCCAATCGACGTGAGGCACGACCCGCTTGGCCTTGCCGTCCCCGGATCTGGCGACCTCGGCTGCGGGGCCGCCTCCTTCGGCACCGTCGCCGGCTGCAGCCGAGGAGGTGACGAGCACGGGCCCCTCGTTGCTCGGGGCTGGCACGCCACCGCCTCCGGCGTCCGTGGCTGCTGCCCCGGCGAGGTCGACGACGGCACGCCGCAACGGCTCGGTGGCGTCGTCGGTCGCGGCTTCCGGCGAAGTGGGCCGCCGGCGGTCTGGATCCTCCGATCCGGTCCCGCTGTCCGCGGTGTCGTCTGCGGCGGTTGCGGAGCCGCCGGTCGCGGCCTCCGTGGCGGAGGCGAAGAAACGTCGGACCGCCGCCCACACCTCGGCGAGCGGTGTCTTGGTCACGATCAAGGTTCCCAGGAACAGCAGCGCGATGAGGACCGCCGAGGCTCCCCACACGCTGAGAGCGGCCCGGAGAGGACGCGCGATGGCGTGGCCGATGAGCCCTCCGGCAGGCCACAGCGCCCGGTACCCATCCGCGATGTCGGGCATGCCCTTGATGAGGTGCCAGCCCGCGATGACGGCGGTGCCGATCAGGAGCAACCCGACGCCGACCCGACCGCGCTCGCGCCCCGGGCGGTCGAGCACGACGTGGACCCCGAAGTACAACAGCACGGGTGGGACGGCGTAGCCGTACACCCCGACCAGTCCCCGGAAGACCGCCTCGAGGAACGCCCCGACGGGCCCCGCCGCGTTCCAGTACATGCCCAAAGCCACGAGGACGCCGAGCAGGATCAGCCCGATGCCGACGACGTCCTGGCGCTGGTCGCCAACGTGGCGTCCGATGCCGCCGGCGATGCGCAGGAGCAGCGGCATCGACTCGGGGCGCTTGCCGCCTCCCTTGCCCTTCCCCCTGCCCTTGCCCCGGCCGCGGCCACCCTTGCCACCGCCGCCCTTCCCGCCGCCCTTGGGGCTCGACGTGCTGCGCTTGCTCGAGCCACCGGAGCCGCCGGCCGCCGACCGCTTCGGGTTCGAGCGGGTCCCGGTGGTGGCGGACACGTGCGTTCTCCTCCGTTGATGTTGCAGGCGCTGGTGGCGTACACGGGCGGTCGCGGCGCCACACCGACGACCGCGCCGCGAGGTCCGCGCCGAGAAGGGTAGCTGACAGCCGTGTAACTACGGGCGTGGTCGCCCAACAGCCGGCGGTCGCCAGCGACAGCTCCGACTGGTCAAGACCGGACCGGGGTCGCGGGGACCTCAGGACTCGAGGACGAGCGGCAGGATCACGGGGCGCCGGCCCGTCTCCGCCCGCCAGAACGTCGCAGCAGCCTGCACGATGTGGCGCTGCAGGGCTGCGACGTCGGTGAACCGACCGGCCTTGAGACCCTCGAGTTGGAGGTCGACGGCCTTCGTCGCGCCCTCGATCAGGCTGCGCTCCGTGTCGTCGTAGACCACGCCCTTCTGGACGACGAGCGTGTCGCCGACCGCTTCGCCCCGGTGGGGATCGATGGTGACCACGACGACCACGATGCCGTCTCCGGCCAGGCGGCGACGATCGCGCAGTACCGCGGGACCCACGTCGGACAGCAGCCCATCGACGAACACCTGCCCCGCCCCGACCGGTTCACCGAGACGCGCGCGTCCGTCCTCGAGGACCACGACGTCGCCGTCCTCGACGACGAGCACGTTCTCGGGGGGGCAGCCGGTGACGACCGCGATGTCGCGCTGCGCGAGCAGGTGGCGGTACTCGCCGTGGACAGGCACTACGAACTCGGGCTCGAGCAGGTTGTGGAACAGGATGAGGTCCTCGCGAGCGGCGTGGCCGGAGACGTGCACGTCGGCGACGCCCTTGTGCACGACCCGCGCCCCACGTCGCGCCAACCCGTTGATGGACCGGAAGACCGCGTGTTCGTTGCCGGGGATGAGGCTCGACGCGAGCACGACGAGGTCCCCCTCGCCGAGGTCGAGGTACTTGTGATCGCCCGAAGCCATGAGCGACAGCGCTGAGTAGGGCTCGCCCTGGCTCCCGGTCGAGATGATGATCAGCGCGGACCGGTCGTGGCGGCCGACATCCTCCATCGGGACCTCCGCCTGCCGGTCGAACTCGAGGTAGCCCATCTCCGCGGCGATGCCCATGTTGCGGACCATCGACCGGCCGACGAAGACGGGGCGTCGACCCACCTCGGCGGCGGCGTCGAGGACCTGCTGGATGCGGTGCACGTGTGAGGCGAAAGACGCCACCACGATCAAGCCCTCGACGTCCTCGAAGGCGTCACGCAGCGCCTTCCCCACGATGCGCTCGGTTCGGATGTGGCCCGGGACGTCGGCGTTGGTGGAGTCGGCGAGCAGCAGCGAGACACGCTCGTCACCGAGCCGTGCGAGGTGTGCGAGGTCGGTCGGCACGCTGTCGACGGGAGTCTGATCGAGCTTGAAGTCGCCCGAGTGCACGATGAGCCCGTGAGGGGTGCGGAACGCCAGCGCACAGCCGTCGGGGATCGAGTGGGTCACCTGGACGACCTCGACCTCGAAGGGGCCGTGCTCGATGACGTCTCCGGGGGAGATCTCGACGAACTCGGGCGGTTCGACGTCGGGCCACTCCTCCAGCCTCGCCTCGACGAACGCGATCGTGAGGCGCGTCCCGTACACCGTCACTGCCGGGATGTCCTGCAGTAGGTAGGGCAGCGCCCCGATGTGATCCTCGTGCCCGTGGGTGAGGAACACCGCGTCGACCTCGGTGGCGCGCTCGCGGAGGATCGACCAGTTCGGGAGGATCAGGTCGACCCCGGGCTGGTCGGGACCCGGGAAGGTCACGCCGCAGTCGATGATGCCGATCCGGCCGTCGATCTCGATGGTCGCCATGTTGCGGCCGATCTCGCCGACCCCACCCAGGAACGTGATGACGACCGGTGGTGATGGCGCCGCCATCAGCGCGACAGACCGGCGGCCTCGTAGGCCGCGACGATACGTTCGACGACGTCGGCCGGCGCGTCAGCCAGCGGCGGCCGGACGGGTCCACCGGGCAAGCCGAGGTGGGTGAGGAGGCCCTTGAGTCCAGCGGGGTTGGGTTCGAGCAGCATGAGGGCCTGGAAGAACGGCAGCAGCCGCAGGTGCAGCTCACGCGCCTTGGCTAGGTCGGTGTCGGCCAGCGCGACGAGATCAGCGATCTCGCGGCCCGCGACGTGGGCGGCCACGGACACGATCCCGACCGCGCCCACCGCCAGCATCGGCAGCAGGTTGATGTCGTCGCCGGAGTAGACCTCGAAGCCACCTTCCGCCCCCTGGGTGCGGTTGACGACGTTGCCGATCTTCACGAGGTCACCGACCGCGTCCTTGACGGCGACGATGTTGGGCACGGACGCGAGCTCGACCAGCGTGTCCTCGGCGATCTCGCGGGACGTCCGACCCGGGATGTCGTAGAGCACCACCGGGCGGTCGGTCGCTTCGGCAGCGACCGTGAAGTGGCGCAGCAGCCCGGTCTGCGACGGCTTCGAGTAGTAGGGCGTCACGACGAGGATGGCGTCCGCTCCGTCCTGTGTCGCGCGTTCGGTCGCCTTGACGGTCTTGGCGGTGTCGTTGGTCCCGGTGCCCACCATGACCTTGCCACGACCCCCGACGGCGTCGCGGACCGCAGCCACGAGGCGCCACTGCTCCTCGTCGGTCACGGTCGGGCTCTCGCCGGTCGTCCCGCACACGAGGACGGTCTGCGTGCCGGACTCGACGAGATGGTCCGCGAGCCGTTGAGCGCCATCGAGGTCGAGCGCGCCATCGCTGGTGAACGGTGTGGCCATCGCGGTCACGACGCTGCCGAGGACGGGCATCGGCTGCTCCTGCCGTCGAGTGGAGTTCTTCCTGGCCGGTCTATCCTAGACCCCTGCGCCCACCGCATCGGGTGGGCGGTCCCCATCGCTCGACCGTCGTCTGCGCACGAGGTTGCCACGTGAGCTCGCTGCCGGTCCTCGCGCACGCCGGCCACGGCGCGGAGTGGCAGTCGGTGCTGACGCTCGTCGCGATCGGTCTCGGCGGCGTCCTCGCGCTCGTGCTCCTCGGTCGCGTGAGGATCGAGGAGGGTGGCGACCTCGTCGTCCCGCTCGCCGTCGTCGCCCTGCTCGCTGCGGCGGCTCCGGTCGACAGCGACACGCTGTCGGACCTGTCGCCGTGGGCGGCGCCCGCCGGGGCGGTGATCCTGGTGGGCCTGCTGCTGCACGGCCTGACGGCGTTGGACATCACCGAGGTGCTCCCGCTCGCGGGGCTCGTGGCCGTCGCGGCCGTCGCGTCGGTCGCTGCCGGACCGGCCCTCACCGACGCGTGGATCCCCGAGGCGTTGCTGCTGCCGAGCCGGGAGGACGTCGAGCTGACCATCACCTCACCGCAGGACGGCGCGACGGTCGAGGGTCCGGAGGTCGAGTTCGAGGTCGAGGTCACGGGCGGAACCGTGGGTCCCCCGGTCGTGGACGCGGCCGATGCGCCCGAGGATCCCGAGGAGCTCGGCCGCCTACGCCTGACCGTGGACGGGGTGGTGGTCGACCCGCACGTGCTCGACGGCTGCACGCTCGAGGATCCCTGCACCACCGGCACCTTCACCTACCCGTTGGCGCCAGGCGTCCACCGGATCTTCGTCGAGTTCGTCACCTGGGACGACCTGATCTTCCAGCCGGGCGTCGTCGACGGCGTCACCATCGAAGTGGTGGAAGGCTAGGTCGACATCCTCACGCTCGCGCGTAACTAGGAGGGGCACTCATCCGTACTAGTAGGTGAGAGCGCCCCACCAGGGGATGCGGGGAGATCAGCCAGCGGGTGGGGTCAACGAGACTAATCGGGCACGTAGGTAGAGGGACCGGGCCTTGGGTCACTTGGCTCGTGGTCTCGATGTTGGTCACGTCGTCGTTGACGTTCGCGGTTCGCGATGGCGCCGCATCCACGGCCGCCGGCGAAGCTGTGTCCGCCGAGATCGAAGCCGACGCGGAGTCGTGGACGCCGTTCACCCACCGGGAGGTGCTCGCGGATGGGTCAGAACGCATGGAGGTGTTCAACGCCCCTGTCTTCCGTCGGGACGAGGAGGGGTCCTGGGACTGGGCCGATCCGGCGGTGGTTGCCACGGGCGATGCGTCGTGGCCGTTGGCGGCTCCCGGTTTGGCGGTGCCGGTGCGGTTCGGGGCGTCCAGCGACGGGCTGCTGGAACTGACATCGGAGTCGGCCACGGTGCGTCTGACCGCCCCGTCGCTGACGATCGGGACCCCAACGGTCGACGCCGATGGTTGGGTCGTGTACAAGGATGTGGCGCCGGATACCGATCTCCGCTACCGCGTGTCGGTTGCGGGCGTCAAAGAGGAGATCGTCCTGCGCTCCGAGGCGGCACCGACCTCGTTCTCCTTCGCGCTGGAGGATGCCGAAGGAGCGCTCGGCCGAGCGTTCCAGCTCCCTGGTGGTGGTGTCCGCTTCGAAGGCAGCGTCGATGAGGCGGTGGGACTCGCCCTGGGCGCGCCGGTGGCGTACGAACTCGGGCGCGAACCGGACGAGCCCGCGGTCGAGGCCACGGGCGGATCGTTGTCGCTGTCAGCGAACAGCCACGGGTTCGACCTCTCCGTGGGCCTGGATCCGCAGTGGCTGCATGGCCGACAGTTCCCTGTGGCCCTCGACCCGACCGTGGTCTTCACGAAGGGGACGGGCCTGGACCTGGACGCCTACACCCTTTATTTCGGCAACGGGTGCGGCGGCTGCGCGCCGCTGTCGTGGTACCAGCACCGTTTCGACCTGCGGGCGGGCTCGTACGTCGATGCGACCGCCTCCAACCAGCGCGTCCGGTCCTTCTTCGACTTCGACGTGTCGGAGGTCCCGGCGGCGTCGCAGATCCATTCCGCATCGCTGAGCCTGTACGCCTACGACTGTGTCGCGGCGGATGAGAACATCCACTGGTACTGCGACGATGGCGAGCATCCGCTGTCGGTGTACGCCTTGAACGAAGATTGGTCCTCGTCCTCGACCTGGACGGAGCTGGATGGGCGTTTTCCTGCCACGCCGCTGGACACTGCGATCTTGCCCCCGTTCGATCCCGGCGATCCAGGCAGGTGGGTGGATCTGGACGTCACAGCGGCGCTGCCGGGCTGGGCCGACCGGACCACGCCGAACTTCGGGCTCGGCCTGAGGCACGGCCGCGAGCACATCGATACCGCCGGTGTCGTCGTGTTCCACTCGTCGGAAGCGACGGCGGCGTACGCCCCGCGAGTGGTGGTCACCTACACGCCCCAGCCACCCTACGTCACCGCGTTGACCCACCCGCAGACCGAGGCTTGGTACAACACCCGCTTCAACCACGGCCAGGTCGACTTCGACTTCGACGATCGCGACTTCGACGGGGGTGCGCTGCAGATCGTCGAGAGCTGCTGGCTGTTCTCGGCCGACCCGACGGTGACCTTCGACCAGTCCAACGCGCGATGCGCCGCGGGTTCGAGCTACACGGTCTCGAGTCCAGATTGGGGTGGGGGGGAGTGGTGGTTCAACGTCCGCTACGTGTTCGACACGGGTGCTCTGGGGGCCATCGGCCGGTTCCCGGTGCACCTGGATGAAACCGCCCCATCCACACCGGCTGCATCGTCGTCCACCCATTCCGCGACCGATTGGTCCTCGAGCAACGATCCACGGTTCGAGTGGACGATGGAGCTGACCGATACACCGGTCGGCTACTCGTTCGTGTTCGACCACGAAACAGAGACGCTGCCGGATGAGTGGCCGGAGGAGACCGTCAAGACCGGCCTGGACCGGTTCGCGCAGTACACCGACGTGGCCGACGGGGAGTGGTGGTTCCACGTCCGCGCACAGAGCGCTCCCAAGGGCCTCTGGGGGCCCAGTTCGGGGTACTGGTGGGTCTACGACGAGGAGGTCGGCCATCGACGCGTGCTCATCGACGCCACGGCCCCGCCCGCCCCCGAGGTCGGCTCGCCCACCCACCCCGACCCCGATACCTGGTCGGTCGACGACGATGCGACCTTCACCTGGACCGCCACCGACGCCACCTCGGGCTTGGATGCCCTCAGCTGGAGCCTCGACCAGTCATCCTGGACTTGGCCCGACAAGATCCCCGAGGACGAGTCCGGCACGGCGACGACCCAGGCTTACTCGGACCTGGCGCCGGGGCAGTGGTACTTCCATATCCGCGCCCGCGACAAAGCAGGCAACTGGGGAGCACCGGCGCACCGGCGCATCCGTATCGACGATACGGCACCGTTGCCGCCGACCATCTCGTCGACGACGCATCCCGACGAGTCCCGCTGGTACACGGTCCGTGATGCCGCGATGGCGTGGTCGGCGACCGACACCGCCCCGATCGTCGCCTACAGCTGGGTGTTCTCCAGCACGAACTCGCCCAACGTCGACACCGTCCCCGAAGGGTCGGAGACCTCCCGCATCGAAGCGGGTCTCGCCGATGGCGACTGGTACTTCTTCGTACGGGCACAGAACGCGGCAGGACTGTGGAGTGACGTCGCCGGCTTCCGGTTCCAGGTCGATGCAACCGGGCCGGCCACTCCGACGGTCACATCGGCCACACACCCCGACCCCGACGCCTGGTACGCCAACGACACGCCCCAGTTCGACGTCCATGCCGACGACGTGTCCGGCATCGACGCCTACCGCTACCTCCTGGAGGCCTACCCCGACGGCTCGGTGAGCGCTTCCGAGTGCGGCGTGGATGACACCGTCGACGCAACCGGCTCCCAGATCACCATCCCGGGAGTGCCTGACGGCCGCTGGCGGTTCGTCGTAGCCGTCCGCAACGGCGCCGGGCTGTGGAACGACCCAGCCAGCTGTGGCGAACACCTCGTACGCATCGACACCACCACCCCCCAGATGCCGGGCCCACTCGTGTCGACGACGCACCCCGACCCGGCGCTGTGGTACTCGAGCAACGCGCCCACCTTCACGTGGCCAGTCGCCTCGGACCCAACGTCCACGATCGCCGGCTACAGCATCGCGCTCGACAAGAACGCGACGACGATCCCCGACACGACCATCGAGCCGACCACAACCGACGCCAACGGCGACGTCTCCAAGTCCTACACCAACCACGCCGACGGCATCTGGTGGTTCCACGTCCGAGCTGTGGACGCCGCCGGCAACGGCTCAACGACTCTGCACCGCCAGGTGCGGTTCGACGGCACCGCCCCCACGGCCCCCTCCATCAGCTCCACCACCGGTCACGGCCAGACCACATGGTCCAGCAACGACGACCCCGGCTTCGCCTGGAGCGCATCAGACACCGCCCCGATCACCGACTACGACTGGACCATCGAACTCAACAACCCCACCGCCTCTCCCGGGTTCACACAGCGAGGTCTGGTGACGAGCACGAGCTACTCCAACCGAGCCAACGGCAGCTGGACCTTCGCCGTCCGCACCCGCAACGCCGCCGGGCACTGGTCCGCCCCGGCCCGCTACACCGTCAACATCGACGACACCCCGCCCGCCCCACCGGCGGTCAGCTCCACAACGCATCCGAACCAGAACAGCTGGTACACCAACGATGATCCCCGTTTCGCGTGGTCCGCGTCCGACACTGCCCCCATCAACGGGTACGACTACACGCTGACGCGCGACGTGGACGCCAACCCCGGCACTTCCTCCAGAGGCACTGGAACGACGGCGAGCTGGAGCAACATGGACGACGGCATCTGGTGGTTCCACGTCCGCGCTCGCAACGCCTCCGGGCTGTGGAGTGGCATCGCCTCCTACCGCGCCAACATCCGACCTGTCTGCAGCGAGACGGCCGGCGACATCGTCGTCACCCGACCGGACGGCCTCACGTTCGACGCATCTCCTACCTCGGTCGCTGGATCGGTCCCGCCCGGCAGCACCGCGGTGCACCTCTACCGGGACGCCAACGGAGACGGAAACCTAGACGTCGGGACCGACCCTCAAGTCGCAGTCACGGGCGTGGATCAACAAGCCTCGACCTTCGACGTGCTCGTCCCGCTCGTAGACGGGGCCAACTGCTTCTTCCTGCGACGGCGAGTTCCGGACGGGACGTTCGGGACCGAAGTGAACGCTCCGGTGATCTTCCGGGCTGGAACGGGAGCCAGCGGGAGCGACGACACGCCGGCGCCCGGCTTTGTCCTCGTCAAGATGGCGCCCGAGTTCCTCGGGATAGACCCCAGCCTGCTGCTGCCGCTCGCCACCGATGCCACACCCGTTTTCCCATCCGCGGAGGATCGCCTTCTCCGGCTGTGGTGGTTCGTCGAGGTCCCAGAGGGCACGGAGAACGAGGCGGTGGAGCTCTACAGCGCAGATCCCCGCGTGCTGCACTCCTCGCGGGGCGGAGAGGTCACCGAAGACACCGTCGCACCACCCGACTGGCGATACAGCAACTCCGTCGACGGAGCACCCGCCCAGCGGGACTACCTGCGCGACTGGTACAACCTCGAGGTGGCCTGGGACGTGATGAACAAAGGGCAGGGCGCCAAGCGCGTAGGCGTGATCGACACCGGCGTCAGCCTCGGACGGAAAGCAGACGGCACCGACCTAGTCCACTTCGACCTCGATGCGAATCTCGCCATGCCCCAGCGCGACTGCGTCACGAACACGAAGAACAACTGCCCCTACGCGTCCGACCCGTACGGTTTCATCGACATGCATGGAACACAGATGGCGAGCATCCTCGCCGCCGAAACGGGCACCACTCAGGGGATGGCCGCCGTCGGCTGGGGCTTGAAGTTCATCTCGTTCAGGACTAGCCAGGGTCGAGACCACGGGGGCTGCAAGTCACGAGACCTTCTCTGCTACCGGGATGAGGCCATTCGCATCATCGCCGACGAAGCGGCCAGCAATGATGTCGGCGTGATCAACATCAGCAGTGGGAGCACGTACTTCAAGCACGTCCTGCAGGATGCCATCAACTACGCGGGGAGACGCGGCATCGTCGTCGTCGGCTCAGCGGGAAACGAGACCGACTCCTCCCGGCGTTACCCCGCGGCGACGCACGGAGCGATCGCCGTGGGAAACGCCACGCTCAGTGACCCCTTAAGGCGCAGGAGTAGGAACTCCCAGTTCGGCAGTTGGCTCGATCTTGGCGCAATCGGTGAGAACGTCACGACTGCCACCTTCGAGGAGGGGTGGGGGGGCGATCCAGACAGCGACTCCCCGGGGTTCGCGTTCGCTCCCAAGGACGGGGCTGACTGGAACACGGGCACATCTGGCGCTGCGGCAACAGTGTCCGGTGCCATCGCCCTGATGACGGCCGACGGCCAGAAGCCTCTACGTGCTGCCCATCGTGTGTTGAGCGCTGTCACGCCGTACAGCGATCCCAACATAGCCCTGGGTTGGGGTCTGCTGGACGCTGGTGCCGCCGCGACAGCGGACACCGTCCGGCTCTTCGGGCGGGACCGACTCGAGACGGCAGTGGAGGTATCGCGGGAGACGTTCCCTGGTGCTCCAGGTGCGAGCCCGGCCTCGATCTGGGTACCGAGCGCGCTCATCCTTGCCCGAGCCACCGATCCACCCGGGGGTCAAGGATTCGCGGACTCGCTCGTCGCCGCATCGATGGCGGGTGTTGTGGACGCACCGGTGCTCTTGATCGATGACGGGGATGAGGAATATCACCGTTGGCTCAACGGCGACTCACCCGTCTACCACGAGATGCAGAGGGCGGGGGGATGTCCATCCGCTGACAACGGCAACACCACCGTCTACATCGTCGGCGGCGATGCCGCGATCTCCAACACGTTCGAGACCAGTCTCGAGGCAGCTTGCTTTCCGAGCACCGTCAGACTCGGCGGCGCCGATCGCTGGAGCACATCCACGGCGGTTGCCTCGGAGGTTCTACGCCGTCGAAGCGGCTCGGTCGAGGTTGGGATCGCCTCGGGTCAAGCCTTCCCCGATGCCACGGCGATGAGCGCGTGGGCAGCCAAGACCAGTTCCCCCCTGATCCTCGTTCCGAAGGCGCTCACCAACGGCCGTCTCCCTGACGCGACGGAGGCCTGGCTCACCAACAACGCGAGCCGGATCTCGCACATCCACTTCGCAGGGGGCACCGCCGCGGTAAGCACGGCAGTCTGGGACCGCGTCGCCTACCTCACCAACTACCGGTCGATGACCCGCCATTCCGGCGACACGAGGTACGACACAGCGGTCGCGATCGCCGAGAACCTCTTCTCGTCGCCCGACGGTGTTGTCTTGGCTACCGGCTCGAATTGGCCCGACGCCGTCAGCGCAGGGGCACTGACGAGAGCGTACAAGGAGTCTGGTGGCCGACTGGGTTGGCCGATTCTGTTCACCCCAGAACCGAACGTCACGAGCTCCTTGCACCCCTCTACGGCTGCCTACGCGTCGCGCTCACATGTGAAGGGCGCGTACGTGGTTGGTGGACCGGAGGTTGTCGGGCGAGCCGCCATGGCCGAGCTCGAGGCTGCGACATGATTTCGTCGGCGTCGCAGACCTCACCGGTAGCAGCCGCGCGTGGCCGCGTTGGGGCCGGCCCTTCAAGGACGCGGATCGCCGCGCTGACCACCGGGATCGTCGTTCTCTTCGCTGGGGCTTGCGGCGGCGATCCTGCCCCGTTCCCCGCGGCCTCACCCGGCCCACAAGTGCTGGGTGGGGCGGAGTACTCGCTCGAGGGCAGCATCGCATGGCGAGATGAGGATCCCGGCGACTCCAGGTGCGGGACACTCTGCGTTGCTTTCTATGTCTCTTCGCCGGCGCCGTTGACGACTGCCGATATCCATGTGGATCAGCTGTGGGTGCGGACCGAGGAGGGCGTGTGGGAACCCGAGGTCAGCGACCCTCACCCGTACACCAGCAACGAGATCGCTGTCGTAGCTCGGTGGGGCCCGACGGTGTCGCTCGGCTCGCGCATCGACGTCGCAGCGCGAATCTGCGTTCCGGACGGCGATGAGTGCATCACCCTCGCTGCCTTAGACGTCCCACACGACGCGGTGGCGTAGTGCCCGCGTCGGGCAAGCGGATGGGCAGGAGATCGCATGGTTTGGGGCGTGGGCCGACGCGTCCCATCGAGGCGCGCGCGTTGGCGTCAGAGACCGCCTGTAGCCATTCGTTCGATGTGTACTGCGATCCGCGGTCGGAGTGGATGATCAGCCCGGGTGGGGGGCGCCGCGCCCCGGCCGCCATCGTCAGCGCGTCCAGGACGAGGCTGGTGCGCATGTGGTTGGCGGCTGCCCAGCCCAAGATCGCGCGGCAGCACACGTCGACGATCACCGCGACGTACACTCCCCTGCAGCGCGGGTACGTAGGGATGTCGATGCACCACTCCGGCCTCGACCTCGGCGGCGCCAACAACAACCGCGAGATCCACCCCGACCTCGCCAACCCGCTCCGCACCGACGAGTTCGACTGCGTCACCTCCGGATCGAGCTGCGCCCAGACCGCCACGCCGTTCAACCCCTGGCTGAACCACGCGACCAGCGTCGCCGGGGTCGCTGCCGCCACCACCAACAACCGTGCCGCGTACCCCGACGCGCAGGGTGGGATGGCATCGGTCGGCTACGACACCGACTACATCTCCTACCGCGTCCTGGAGCCCGAACAACGGCCCGACGGCACCTTCGCCGACCCGTGCCGGTCACGGCAGAACGGCGGGTTCTGCTTGCACCCGAGGCCATCCGGGGCGCCGCCGCCCGTGCTGGCAGCGCCAACGTGGGCGTGATCAACCTCAGCCTGCAGTTCACCAACAACTTCAACAACCTCCAGGGCGGCGAAGACCCCGACGGCTGGCCCGACCAGTGGCAGCTCGCCGTCAACGCTGCCGGGCGACGGGGCGTCTCGGTGGTCGGCATCGCCGGCAACGTCCGCGCTCCTGGCGGACCTCGGAATGACAGGTGCCAATTCGCCACCGGCACCGAGCTGTTCCCTGGTGCCGCGCACGGGGCCGTGACCGTCGGCGGCACCGACATCGACAATCACCTCTCCCAGGTGGCCGAGTTCCACGGCTGCATGTCCAACCAGGGGCAGTGGTTGGACATCGCCGCGGACGCCAACGAGATCATCACGTCGTGGTTCCCCAACGGCGACCACGGTGGCAACACACCGTTCGGGTTCATCAACGATGGCGGCGGCACATCGCTGGCCGCCCCGCAGGTCGCTGCTGCGATCTCGGCGCTGACCAGCAGCAACCCGGCTGCAACCGCCTACACGACCGGGGTCGGTGCGGCGCTGCCGGCGCTGCGGGCGGAGAACCGTGTCCTTGGCACCCTGCGACAGTTCGCAGTCGCTGGGCTCAACGTCGGGGTGGGGTTCCTCGACCTGCGCGCGGCGTTCGAGGACGGCACCGTGCGGCTCGGCGGGATCGATCGCCTCGAGACCAGCGTCAGGATCGCCCGCGAGGTCTTCCCCGGCGACAGCACACCGAGCGCGCTGGATCAGTGGCTGCCGACCGCGGTGGTGCTCGCTCGGGGCCGGGGCCTGACGGAAGATGACGGCTTCGCGGACTCGCTCGCCCCCTCCGGTTTCGCTGCGGTTCGCGACGCGCCGGTGCTGCTGGTCGAGGAGGACGACATCGACCGGTTCGGCACCCTGGACTCGCCCATCCGCAACGAGATCGACCGGCTCCTGGGGTGCGCGAGTCGGACGATCTACGTCGTGGGAGGAACCGCAGCCGTCAGCAACGACATCCTCACGGCGTTCAACGACTGCAACCGCTACACCATCCGGCGGATCGACGGGGCCACCCGCTACCACACCGCTGCCGCGCTGGCGGACGAGATCATGGCGGCACGCAGCGGCAACATCGAGGTCACCCTGGTGGCCGGTGACCGCTTCCCCGACGCCATGACGATGAGCACCTGGGCCTACGCCAACCGCGCACCGATGCTGATGACCCCCGCCCCGACGGCGACCAACCCCAACCCGGCGCTGCACGCGGAGACGCTCGACTTCCTCCAGCGGCACGCCTCCCGTATCCAGCAGGTCCACATCGCGGGCGGCACCGCCGCGGTCAGCCAGCAAGCCGAGGACCAGGCGGAGACGGCTGTGGGGTCGAGCCGGGTGCTGCGCTGGGACGGGACGGATCGCTACGACACCGCCCAGGTCGCGGCCCAGCCCAGCACCCTGTACAGCAACCCGACCGGCGCGGTCGTCGCGACCGGGATGAACTGGCCCGACGGGATCGCAGGAGGGTCGCTGGGCAACGTCGGCCGCGAGTACGACGGCTGCACCAGCACCAAGCTGGCTGGGCGCCGCTGCGGCTGGCCGCTGCTGCTGACTCGCAGCGGGGCGAACGTGGTGCTGGAGGACGACGCTGCCCAGGCGGTGGGGTTCTGGGGCAGCATCTTCCGCGCCTACCTGCTCGGCCGGGAGGGCGCGGTCGGCTTCCGAGCACAGGAGGACCTGGATGGGCTGCTCGCACCACGCCGCCCGTAAAACCGTCATTGCGGCTCTCGTCACTCTGATGGCGATCATGGCCGCTGCGTCCCCCGTCCAGGCGGACCCCGTCCCGGTCGAGCTGCAGACCCTTCTCAGCCAGGAATGGAGCATCTTCATCGCCCTGGGGAGCACCGACCTGCCCGAGATCGCGCTGAACGAACAACAATGGGATGAGACTTGGGAGAACCTGGGCTTCACGCGGGTGGTCGCCTCGCAGATTCCGCTGCAGACGCAGCCGGAGGTCGACTTCGACACGTTCTTCGTCGTCGGCACAACCAGCGACACTTGCGGAGCCCCGCAGCCCGCCACAGCGGCACTCGATGACCGGGTGCTGACGGTGACCGTCCCCAGCGTGGGCCCTGAGTGGGGTTGTCCGGCGACCGGGACCATCGTTAACGCTGCATACGCGATCCGACGCGATGCGGTCCCCCCCGGTGAGATCACCGTGCGGCTGGTCATCACCGGTCTCTCGGAGCACGCCAAGACGGTCACGGTTCGCCGCCCCGGCATAGACGGAGGCGAGCTGCCCCGGACCGGTGCCGATCCGCTGGCTGTGACGGCCGTGGCGGTAGTCATGCTGATGGCCGGTGCCGCGACGCTCATCCGCACTCGCCGAACGTGAACTCTCCGAGGACGTCGGGCTCCCTTCCTCCGTCATGCAGGTTCGGGCCGCTGCGACACCGCCCAGGTCGCGGCCCAGTCGAGCATCCTGTACGGCAACCCGACCGGGGTGGTCGTGGCGACCGGGATGAACTGGCCCGACGGGATCGCCGAGGGTCGCTTGGCAAGGTCGGTCGCGAGTACGACGGCTGCTCAGGCACAAGGCAGACCGGGCACCGCTGTGGCTGGCCGCTGCTGCTGACCCGCAGCGGCGCAACGTGGTGCTGGAGGAGCGGCCCTTCGCGACCACCTACAGACCAGGGTGCCGCCCGAAGGAGAACGTGATTCCTGACGAGCTGCGTGAGCAACTCGAGCGAGCCGCGAGCACCGATCTCACGATGCCCGACTTCGACGCCATGGCCCGCCGCGGCCGGCGAGTTCAACGTCGCCGAACGATCGTGGCAGCCATCGGCGGGACAGGCGCACTCGTGTTCGTGGCCGCCGTGGCTCTCGCGATCGGTTCGGCCCCGTCTCCGGACGTCGTGATCCAACCGGGCCCGGCCGCCTCGGTTCCATCCTCGCCGACATCTGCATGCGTCCGGTGGACGGAGGCGCAGAGGCCTCAACCAACTGTGGATACCGACTGGCTAGCCAACGACCTGGCAGAGCTGCAAAGTGGGTCACGTCGCGGCGGCCCTCGCGGCGACCCCGGGCCTGTACGAGGGCTTCACGACTACGAGGCACGTTCGATCGTGCACCTCGTCGACACCACCGTGCTGTCCCTGGAGCGAGCACGCGCCATCATCGACGAAGCCGTCCGGACGAGACCCGTCCGTCGACGACCTACCGACGAACCGGGCTGATGCCGCCGAACCCGTACCCCTCTCCATCGAGGTCGCACCCATGTGCGTGCCAGCCCAGATCTTGTACGACACTCGGGACGAGGTCGAAGCCCTCCTGATCGAGGAGGGGAGGATCGCCGACCCAGGGGACCTCGGCCCGCGCATCATCACGGCGCAACTCGCCCGCGGCGTCGTCGTCGTCCCCAGCGATATCGGGGACCCACTCCAGCAACAGCTGCACGAGCGCTACGGAGAACTCGTCGTCATCGAGCCCCCGATGTTCGTAGGCGAAGTCTCGCCTGAACTGACCCACAGCTGACGCGTCACGGACGCAGCGCGGCCTACCGGCACCCCCAGGCATGGGTGTGGGCCCCACCGCGGTGGGGCTCACGGGGCGGGGCGTCAGATGCCCGGGTCCTTGCCCTCGCTGGGACGTCGGTTGGGTCGGGTCAGCCCCCGGGTCGCGGGTGGGATGGAGATCCGCATCCCGGACCGGTCGTGGTCCCAGTAGCGGTTGCCGTCGGGCTGCATCGGGGACAGCTTCCAGCCGCCCCGGTCCTTGCGGGTGTGCCCTGAACGGCACAGCGGCCCGAGGTTGTCCAGGTCGGTGGTTCCGGCGGGTCGGTCAGATCCGCCGGGGTCCCAGGGGATGGCGTGGTCGAGGTCGCAGCCACGGGCGGATCTTCGGCAGTTGGGTTCGAGGCACTCGGGGTGCAGGGCGAGGGAGGCCTCGCGGAGCCAGTCGGGCGGGATGCGGGTCTTGCGGCCCACCCCCACTGCGCGGCCAGTGTCCTCGGTGACGATCAGCCGCAGGGACGCACCTCCTTCGTCGATGAGGCGTCGCAACGCGGCGTTGGTGACGCGGATCCGCCCTCCGGTCAGCGTGGTGAGCAGCTCGCCGGGGCCGTGGGTGAGCCCGATCAGGTCGTTGAGCGTCGTGGTCGCGAGGACGAGCGGCTGGGCCGGCTTGACAGTGCACGCGGACCCGCCACCGCCATCTCCGTCGCGCCCGCCGCTACCGCCACCATCACGGTCACCGTCGCTGTCGTCGTCGCCGTCGTGCCGCTCGTCGTGGTCGTCGGCTGCGTCGTCGCTGTCGCTGCAACCGCCGTGACCGGCGAGGGACTCGCGGAAGATGTCCACCAGCGCATCGCCCCGTGAGCGGGAGATCGCGTCGCGGTTGCTGGCGCGTGCGGACGGGTCGGGCTGGTTAGCCGGGTCGGCTTCGAGTCCCTCGGGGCGGCCCATGCGGGTGGCGAAGGCTTGGTCGGCGATGGCGAAACCCAGCCCGTCCAGGTCGGCGTACAGCTTGCCGCCGGTGCCGTCCAGGCGCGGCTGCATGTGAGCCCGGTTGACGACCCCGTCTGGATCGACATCGGAGGTCTCCAGCCGGGACGCGACGAGCTCCCCGGCGAACAGCACGACCCGCCAGGTGATCTCGTCCGGTCGTCGCTGCGAGCGGCGGCCAGGTCGTCGACCAGCGCGTCGTCGAGCACGCCCCGCTCGGCCTGACGCAACCGGGAGGCGGCGTCGACGATCGCGCGGGTCTGGCTCCACGACAGCTGCCCGGAGCGGAACGCGGTGAACGTGGCCGGCATGTCCACCAGGGTGGTGGCGGCCTTGAGCAGCATCCGCCGGTCCGCGCGGGTGGCGTGCCCGAGCTGGCTGAGCCACAGCTCCAACGGCACCCCGGTCGCGGCTTCGACATCCCCCGACGCCAGCATCCGAGAGATCAGCTCCACCGCCCGCGCGATGATCCGCGACTCCGCCTCCAGGATGTCGAGCACCTCACGAAGCTCGGGGACGGTGGCGGCGTCGTCGGGCAGCTCGAGCGCCACGGCAGGCGGCGCGAGGGGGACGACGAAGGGCTGGTCGTCGGGGCCGAGGCTGTCGGGGCGGGGGTGCGAACTCATAGCCCGAACGTACCCTCGGCGTGTGACACGTCGAGACCCGATCCACCGATGTGTGGAGAACTGGGGACAACCCCGGCGACAACCTCTACAGGGTCAGGTCTGCCTGCGGCGTTGCTCGGCGCGGCGTTCGGACTCGAGGCGTTCGAGCTCAGCGGCGCCGTGGTCGACGTGGGCCATCGCGTCGGCGATCGCGGTGTGGCCGGCCTGCTCCGCGATGAGGCGGTGCATCTGCTGCGCGATCGCGCGGTACTGGGGATGGCCTTGCGGCGTCGACCGCAGCTCGATGAGGTGCATCGCTGCTCGCGCGTTGAGCTGCATGACGTAGCGGACGCGGTAGGCGAAGCACACCGCGTACTGCGCCTGGATGGGGTGGTCGGGGACGAGCTGGGCGTGCAACTCGGCGGAGCGCTCCTGGGCCTGGTGGAACGCTGCCGCGACGCCAGCGTCGTCGAGTTCTTCCGGCGCGTCGTAGCCGTGCCGCGTGGTGAGGTCCTGCCACTCGATGGTGAGCATCCGGTGACGCTGCAGGTCGCGGAAGCCGCCGTAGTCGCCGAGGACGTCGAAGCGGTACCAGACCCGCTCGAACGCACGACCGGGACGGTGGCGGCGGTTGCCGCGCTCGCCGACGTAGGTGCGGATGAGCCGCAGGCGATCCTCACGTGCGAGCTGGGCGACACGGTCGCGCAGCTGCACCTCGGGCAGCTCGGTGGCGGCGTACAGGATCGCGGCGCACAGCTCGCGTTCGGCCTCGTCGGGGTCGCGTGGCGACCAGTCCACCAGCGTCACGAGGTCGGCCGGGTCCGGCTTCTCGTCACCGATGAGCTCGGCGGCCAGCGCCCGCGTCTCGTCTCGTCGGCTGCGGAGGTAGTGGGACCACACCACGCCCCGGTCGTCGCGGTCGACCCGGGTCAGGAAGCTGGGGATGATCCGGCGCAGCTCCTGCAGCAGCAGCGCGGCGACGTCGCGCGCCTCGGCCAGCTCGAGCGAGCGCAGCCGGAGCAGGAGGGCCTCGTAGCTCTGCCCGACGGCGAACATCCCGAGGTTGGAGGTCGTGGCGGCGGGCAGCATCCCCCGGATGAGGTCGAGCGCCTTCGCCTTGGTCGCAGCGCGGTAGACGAAGTCGGAGGTGGTCTCGTCCTGGAGGTAGGTGGCGCGCACCCACTCGAGCGTCGGTGCGTAGGCGGCCGCGTACGCGTCGAAGATCGCGTCGAGCGCCGTCGTGTACGCCTCGGCGTGCGGCCCCGCGAGGATGTCGGGGTCGCGGTAGTAGCGGTAGCGGCCGTCGCGCTTGTCGGTGTAGGGGATGTAGCGCGTGGACTGCTCGAGGTAGGCGGCGAGGCGGTGCCACTCGATGTGCTTGGTCAGCAGGTTCGACACGCCCTCGATGGCGACGTGCGCCCCGCCGAGCTGGGCCACCGAGTCATCCCCGTACTCGCTGAACACGCGCTGGTAGAGGCCCTCGGCGCGTTCGATGCCGACCTCGGCGGCGGTGTGGGAGCTGCTCAGCTCCGACAGGTCGCCGGCGAACTCGTCCAGGAACAGCCGACGAAGCGAGCCTCCGTACCGCGAGTACCGGGCGAACAGAGCGCCCTTGACCACCTCCGGCAGGTTGACCAGCCCGAAGACCGGCTCGTCAAGGTTGGTGAAGAAGCGCGCGAGGACCGCGCGTTCCTCCTCGGTGAAGCTCGTCGTCACAGCATCCCTCAAGGGCAGGATCGGTCGAGGGTAGCGACGGCCCTCCGGGACCCGACGGACCGCTCACAGGCCCTGGATGACACCTCCGTCGACCGCCCACGCCGCCCCGGTCACGTAGGACGCAGCGGGTGACAGCAGGAAGGCGGCGACCCGGCCGAGCTCGAGTGGGTCGCCGAGTCGACGCAGCGGGATGCCCGCCTCGGCGTCGGCGCGGATCTCCTCGACCGAGCGACTCTCACGTTCGGCACGCTCCGCGTCGAGTTGCGCGACGCGCTCGGTCGCGAACCGGCCAGGTAGGACGACGTTGATGCGGATCCCCTGCGGTGCGAGCTCGGTGGCGAGGGTCTTGACGTAGCCCCAGACGGCGGGGCGGGCCACGTTGCTCGAAGCGAGGCCGGCGATGGGCTGCACGCTCGACGACGAGGTGAGCACGGCGATCGCCCCACCATCCTCGAGTGCCGCGGCGACCTCACGGACGAGGCGGATGGGGCCCACCGTGGCCAGCTCCAGCGATCGACCAAGGCGGTCGTCGTCGAGCTCGGACGCGGGTCCGGCGGGAGGTCCGCCGTGGCTGACGAACGCCCCGTCGAGGCGACCGAACGCCGCACGGGCACGCTCGATCAGACGCCCCGGCGTCCGAGCGTCGGTCACGTCCGCGGCGAGGCCGGTCACCCGTCCACCACCCAGACGCTCGACCGCGTCACCGACCTTCGCGGGATCTCGTGACGAAACGAGGACCTGAGCGCCCTCCTCGACCAGTGCGCGCGCCGTCGCGAACCCCAGCCCGCTCGTGCCGCCGGTCACGATGAACGCGCGATCGGTCAGGTCCAGGTCCACCGACAACCTCCTCTACAACAGCACGCACCTCAGGCTTGGCCACCTGCGGCGAGGTCGGCAGCCGTCTCGACGTCCCCCTCGATGACCTGCAGGTGCGGCTGGCTGAACTGGATGCGGTGCAGTTCGGCGTACAGCCCGCCTGCCTCGATGAGTTCGCCGTGGGTGCCGCGCTCGACGACCTCGCCGCGATCGAGCACGAGCAGCTGATCGGCGTTGACGACGGTGGAGAGCCGGTGCGCGATCACGATCGACGAGCGTCCGGCGAGGGCTTCGCCGAGGGCCTGCTGGATCAGCCGCTCGGACTCCGAGTCGAGGTGCGCGGTGGCCTCGTCGAGGACGGCGATCGCGGGGTCCTGCAACAGCAGGCGGGCGATGGCCAGTCGCTGCTTCTCACCCCCGCTGAAGCGGTAGCCGCGCTCACCGACGAGCGTGTCGTACCCATCGGGGAGCGAGGCGATGAGGTCGTGGATGCGTGCCGCCTTCGCTGCCTCGATCAGGTCGCGCTCGCTGGCATCGGGGTTGGCGTACAGCAGGTTGTCGCGCACGGTGTCGTGGAACAGGTGGGTGTCCTGGACCACCATGCCGACCGCCTTGCCGAGATCGTCGAGCGACAGCTCGCGCACGTCGTGGCCGTCGACACGGACCGCGCCCTCGACCACGTCGTAGAGGCGGGGCACCAGCATGGTGACCGTGGTCTTGCCGGCGCCGGAAGGACCGACGAGGGCCACGGTCTCGCCCCGGTCGACGGTGAAGGACACGTCGCGGAGGACCCAGTCGGACTCACGGTCCGACTCCTCGACCGGCAGCTCGCCCCGCAGCGATGGCAGGGTCACGTCGACCGCGCGCGGGTAGCGGAACCAGACGCGGTCGAACTCGACATGACCGCGGGGTCGTTCCAGGCGGACGGGCGCGGCGGGCTCAGCCACCGCCGGCTGGAAGTCGAGCACCTCGAACACGCGCTGGAACGACACGAGCGCCTTGGCCAGGTCGACACGCGCGTTGGCGAGCATCGTCAACGGGGCGTAGAGCTGGGTGAGGTAGGCGGCGAAGGCGACCAACGTGCCGATGGTCACCGTCTCGCTGATCACGAGGCGTCCACCCACCCAGTAGACGAGGCCGATGCCCACCGTCGCCACGAGCGAGAACCCGACGTGGAAGATCCGGCTGGTCAACGCCGTGTCCACGCCGAGTTCACGGACACGTCCCGCACGCGCCCCGAAGGCCTCACGTTCGCGATCGGAACGGCCGAGCAGCTTGACGAGGAGCGCCCCGCCCACCTGGAATCGCTCGGTCATCTGCGTGCTCATGGCGGCGTTCGCGTCGGCGACGGCCGTTATCAATCGGTGCAGGCGTCCGCGCATACGGCGGGTGACGATGATGAACAGCGGGGCGATCGACAGCGACAGCAGGGTCAGGCGCCAGTCGAGCAAAAACATCGCCCCGAGCGTCACGACGACTCCGAGGATGGTGCTCGCCACGGACGCGATGGTCTCGGTGAAGACGCGGTAGCCGCCCTGCAGGTCCTCGGTGAGCCGGCTGGTCAGCGCGCCGGTCTGGGTGCGGGTGAAGAACGCGAACGGCAGCCGCTGGATGTGCTCGAACAGCGTCACTCGCAGGTCGTAGACCACCGCCTCGCCGAGCGTCGCCGACAGCCACCGCGCGACGACCCCGGTGGCCGCGGTCGCGACCGCGACGACGATGACGCCCAGCGACAGCACCGTGAGCAAGCCCAGGCGCCGGTCAGCGATCGCGGTGTCGATGATGGAGCGGTACAGCAGGGGCGGGATCGCGCCGAGCACGGCCGAGACGGCGACGACCGCGAACAGGCCCACGAACCTGCGCCGGTGCGGTCGTGCGAACGTCCACACGCGTGCCGCGACGTCACGCGACAGACGCGCATCATCGTCCTGCGCAGGCTCTCCCCTCGCACGCCAGGTGCTCATCACAGGTCGCCGTAGTGGCGGATCTGGTCTCCTCCGCGGAGGCTGGCGGCACCGGTGGCGTCGTCCGCAGCGATGACGAGCTGGTCAGCTGTCCCGGCGTCGCCGGGGAACGCCGCCAACCCCACGCTGAGGACGAGGTCGTCAGGCAGCTCGCGCACCGCGGTGCGGAGACGCTCGGCGACGACCTCGGCGCCGTGGCCGGCGGTCTCGGGCAGGATCGCCGCGAAGCGAGCCAGCCCCGTCCTCGCGGCGATGTCGGTGGGCCGGATGCTCGCCTCGAGTTGTGCGGCAACGGCCCGTGCCTCCGCCGTGGTCAGGGACTCCCGTCCCTCGACGCTCGCCACGAGCAACGTGAGCGTGCGGGCGTGCCGCCGTGATCGGGCGACCTCGTTCTCCAGGCGCTGACGGAACTCGCGCACCGCGTACAGGCCGGTGTCGGCGTCCCGTAGCGACAGCTCCTCGACCAGTTCGCGTTGCTCGTTGACGCGTGCCACGGCCCCTGCGAGCGATCGCGCCAGCGCGCCGACCTCGTCGGGTCGGTCGAGCACGTCGGGCGGCATCGCGTCCGGATCGGCGTGGGCGAGGACCGAGCGCAGACGGGCCAGGGGTCGCGCCACACCGCGGTACAGCGCGACCGCCCCGACGACGACCACGAGCAGACAGCTCGCGGTCGCGACCAGCACGAGCAGGGAGGCCGTGCGGTCATCGGCGCCCGCCGTCACGAGCGCGACCGCCGCTCCGACGACGACCGCAGCCAGCGGGGCGCTCGCCACGACCGCGACGGTCGTGATGCGCCCGGACAGGCCGCGCAGGTCGCTGCCCTGGTCCACGTTCAGCTCTCGCCACCTCCCCGTGTGGACGCGGTGTCGGGGGCTGCGACCCCGTCGGCCGACCCACCCGACGGATCCGACTCCGCAGCGCCAGGATCGGATACCGGATCCGGTGCGACGTCGGGCGCTGGTGGCGCGACCTCGCCGGCTCCCTCGGGGAGCCGCCTCGCGGTCTCGCCGCGCGCCCACGCCACCGCCTTCTGGTGGCGATCGTCGGGGGTGATGCCGGCGGCGACCATACGGTCGTAGAGGGACTGGGTCTCGTCGGCCTTGCCCTTCTGTGCGAACGCCCACATGAGCTCGCGGTAGGTGGGCTCGTCGATCGACACCCCGGCGGTCGCCAGGCGCTCGAGCACCTCCTTGGCGTCGTCGAGGCGCTTCGCCGCGGCGAGGCCGTTGACGATCGCCGACGACTGCGCCGCTGGGGGGTCGATGCGACGGGCCAGGAGCCGATCGACCAGCGCGACCGCATCATCGTGGCGCTTCGCGCGAGCCAGTGCGCCCAGCAGCGCGACGTAGTCGCCTGCGTGCGTCGGCTCGGAGTTCGTGGGCAGCCGATCGAGGAGCGCGATGGCATCGTCCAGGCGCCGCTGCTTGACGAGCCCGTCGACAACCTCGCGCACCTGGCGCCGGTCCGGTGGGACGTGCGCCTGACGGGCCGTGTCGAGGACCCGGATGGCGTCGTCCACGCGATCGGCCCGCACGAACCCGCTGATGATGCTCGACACCTTCGCCGGGTGGGGCTGGATGCCCAGCAGCAGCATCCAGTCGAACGCGCCCCACGCCCGGTCGAGCTGGCCGGCCGAGACCGACAGGTCGAGGAGACGCTCGAGGTTGGCGACCGTGGGCACGCCTCCGCCGTCCGCCAGATCCTCGGCGAGCCTCCACGCACCGTCGGTGTCGCCGACCTGTAGGCGTGCCTGCAGGAGCGCGTTGTGGTGGAGGCTGTTGGGATGGACCCCTGCCTGGCGTAGCCGGTCGTAGCTCGCCTGTGCGTCCTTGACCCGGCCGCTCCCGGCGTAGCTGAGCAGCAACTCGGTCTCGACGTGCGGATCGAAGTCGACTCCGGCCTTCTCGGAGAGGTCGAGCAGCTCCCGTGCACGGTCGGGGTGGCCCGACCGCGCCATCATGGTCACGAGGTCGCTGACTCGGGCTGGGTTCGGTGGCGCCCCGACGTCGATCATCGTCTGCACCAGCGAGATGGAGTCGTTGATGGCGCGACGCTGGATGCAGTCCTCGAGCAGGGCGTTGTACTCCGACGGGTGCGCCGCCGTCCCCTCGTGGGCCAGCCAGCGGACGAGCACCCGCGCCCTGTCGTAGCGACGTGCCGACAACGCGAGTCCGAGCAGATCCGAGATCGCTCGTTCGCTGGGGCGGGTGCGACTCTCGAGCAGCACGTCGAGCGCTTCGAGCGCATCCCGGGTGCGCCCGGAGCGGGCGTACCCGAGCGCGATCTGGGCGAACGCATCGGTATCGGGCTCGAAGCCCTCAGCACGCATCTGTTCGAGGACCTGCTGCGCGCCGGTGAGGTCGCGTGACTTGGTGTACACGCCGAGCAGGAGCTGGTAGTGCTCCGCGTCGGGCTCGACGCCGGAGTCGCGCATGCGATCGAACACGGCCTGCGACATCCGCGGATCGCCGGCGCCGACGTAGCGGCGCAGCGCCTCGGTGTAGCGGGCCTCATCGGTGGTGGTCACGGGTGGCCCCAGTGGGTGGACGGACACACGGAAGCTACCGTGCCACCCGACCTCCCCGTGGGCGCCCGCCAGCGACCTGTCGACGCTTACTACAGCCCGAGCAGTGCTTCGAGGCCGACCGTGAGGCCAGGCCGGTCCCGGACGCGGCGCACGGCCAGCAGCACACCGGGCATGAACGACGTTCGGTCGGTGCTGTCGTGCCGGATGCTCAGCGTCTGCCCCTCGCCACCGAACAGCACCTCCTGATGTGCCACCAGGCCCGGGAGCCGCACGCTGTGGACGCGGATGCCGTGGCGTTCCCCTCCCCGCGCACCCGGGAGCACCTCGCCCATGACCGTCGCCGGTGCCTGCTCCCGCGCGTCCGCGATCAGGTCCGCGGTCCGCACGGCGGTCCCTGAGGGCGCGTCGGCCTTGCGGTCGTGGTGGAGCTCGATGATCTCGACGTGCGGCAGATGAGGTGCGGCGAGGCGTGCGAAGTGCATCATCAGCACCGCGCCGATCGCGAAGTTGGGGGCGATGAAGGCGTTGGCCGTGCCCTGCGACGCCAGATCGGCGATGCGGTCGAGGCCATCCTCGGGTAGGCCCGTGGTGCCGACCACGACGTGGATGCCGTTCTGTAGGCACCACACGACGTTGTCGAGCACCGCGTCGGGGTGGGTGAAATCGACGGCGATCTCGACCCCGGCACCGGTGAGCGACGCCCGGTCGGAGGTGACGACCACGCCGTGCAGCGTCTCGCCCGCTCCCCCGGGGTCGAGCGCCGCGACCAGGTCGAGATCGGTCGCATCCGCGATGGCGGCGCAGACCGTGCGCCCCATCCGACCCGCAGCTCCGAGGACACCGACCCGCAGCGCCACATCCCGCCTCTCCCTCGACGCAATCACGCTACCCGGAAGGGCCGGCGTCGTAGGCTCCCGTCGGTGGACGACGTTCTGCACGATGACGACGATGTACGGGCGTGGCTGGCCGCGCACGTGTACGCGCCCCGTCCGTCGAACCCGGTCGTGGGTCAGGTCGGCCTCGAGCTCGAGCTGTTCCCCTTCTGGCTCGCGCAGGGTCGACGTCCCGCGGCCCGTCTCGCGCTCGTCGAGATCGTCGCGATCGTCGACGACATCCACGGGATCGAGCGCAGCCCCGGGGCCACCGACGCGCGTCCGGCGTGGTTCCTCGACGGGACCCTCGTCACGGAGGAACCGGGGGCGCAGCTCGAGCTCGCGGGGCCACCGCAGCCCGACTGCGCGACCGCGATCGATGACCTCGAGGGCGTCCTCGCCAAGGTCTGGGCGGGGTTCGGGGCGGCGGGAGCGGGCCTGGCCGCGGCCGGACTCGACTGTTGGAGCCGGCCCGAGCAGGTACCGGTCCAGCTCGAGGTCCCCCGCTACGAGGCGATGACCACGTACTTCGGCCGGCGCGGCGGCGAGTACGGCCACCTGTTGATGTGCGCGTCGGCATCGATCCAGGTGAACCTCGACCTCGGTCCGCCCGACCACGCTCGTCGACGCTGGCTGCTGGCGAACCTCGTCGCCCCCGTGCTGACCGCGGCGTTCGCGGCGAGTCCCCGCCCCGGCGCCGTGAACGGTCGGGCGATGGGTTGGCGCAAGCTGGATCCCACGCGCACCGGCGTGCCGCCCCCGCTGGTCGCCGGGAACGACGACCCCCTCGAGCACGCCGTGGCCGACGCGCTCCGTGCCGACGTCATGCTGCTCGAACGCGACGGCCGGTACCTCGCGGGTGAGCCCGGGTGGAGGTTCGGGCGATGGGTCGCCGAGGGCCATCCCCGCTACGGCCACCCGCGCGCCTCCGACCTCTCGCTGCACCTGACGACGCTGTTCCCCGAGGCCCGCCTGCGTGGTTACGTCGAGATCCGCGGGGTGGACGCGCTCCCCGGACGGTGGCTCCCCGCCGCCATCACGCTGGTCACGAGTCTCTTCTACGACGACCGGACCATGGAGGCGGCCCTCGATCGGCTGCGACCCCACCGCGCGCGACTCCCCGAGTTGCTGCAGCGGGCCGCGACACGGGGTCTGGGCGACGAGGACCTGGGACCCCTCGCGCGAGCCGTGCTGGAGGCCGCGCTCGCGGGCGCGGAACGCCTCGCCATCCCCCAGGCCGGCCTCGCAGAGGAGTTCCTGGAGCGCTTCACGCGCCGGGGCCGGCATCCCTCAGACGAGCTGCGTGAGGCCCTCGCCGACGGGCCCGAGGCGGCGTGGCGGTGGGCCAGCGCGTGACGGGTCTGTCCGCGAACCTCGCTCCGGGAGCCTCAGGCGACGTAGTCGGCGAAGCGGTCGGTCTCGTCGGCGGCGAACGGTCCCACCACGGACAGGCAGCGCGGGCGCGCCAGCAGGTCACGTGCGACCGCACGGACCGCGTCGAGATCGATCTCGTCGGTCCGGCGGATGGCCTCGTCCACGGTGATCAGCTCAGCTCCGGTCGAGATCATCTTGCCGAGTCGGTTCATCCGCGACCCGGTGTCCTCGAGACCGAGGACCATCCCTCCCTTGAGGCTGCCCTTGGCCCTCTCGACCTCCGCGACCGTCAGGTCGTCGATCACGCCGTCGAGGGTGTCGACGAGCACCTTGAGCGCCTCGTCGACCCGCCCCGGGGCGGTGCCGAGGTAGGCGCCCCAGGCCCCGCCGTCGGTGTGGGTCTGGGTGTAGCTGTAGGTCGCGTAGGCCAGACCGCGCTCCTCACGGATCTCCTGGAAGAGTCGGCTGCTCATACCTCCGCCGAGGGCCACGTTCAGGACACGCAACGCCCACCGACGGTCGTCGTCCTGCTCGAGGCCACGCCCGCCGAGCACGACGTGCGCCTGCTCGGTCGGACGGGTGCGGACCGTGACCGGTGAGGTGATGTAACGGTCGGGGCGCTGGCGGGTGGAGGCGCGCCCACCTGGGCGGCCCAGATCGCCGAGCATGCCCTCGGCCAGCGCGACCACCGCCTCGTGGTCGACGTTGCCAGCCGCCGCGACCACGAGGTTCTCGGGGCGGTAGTGCGTGAGGAAGTAGTCGTGGATCGTGTCCCGCGACATGCCCGTGATCGACTCGTGGGTCCCCAGCGTCTCGAGGGCCAGCGGGTGGTCGCCGAGCAGCGCGTGTGCGAAGTCGCTGTGTACGAGATCGTCGGGGGAGTCGAAGTGGATGTTGATCTCCTCGAGGACGACCTGCCGCTCGGCCTCGACGTCGTCGGCGGTGTTGGTCGCGTTCACCACCATGTCACCGAGGACGTCAGCAGCGACCGGGAGGTCGCGATCCAGGACACGCGCGTAGAAGCAGGTGTACTCCTTCGAGGTGAAGGCGTTGAGGTCGCCCCCGATGGCGTCGAGCTCCTCGGCGATCTGCCTCGCCGTGCGGCGCTCGGTGCCCTTGAAGAGCAGGTGCTCGAGGAAGTGACTGGCACCGGCTTCGTCCGGTCCCTCGTCACGCGACCCGATCGCGAACCAGAAGCCGAGCGCCACGGAGCGGACGCTCGGCATCGGTTCGGTCGCGACCCGGATGCCCGAGTCGAGTTCGGCGGTCAGGAAGTCCACGCGTCAGTCGCGGGAACGCGTGCGCGTGCGCTTGCGCTCGCGTCGGGCTCCGTCATCGTCGTCCGAACGCCCAGCATCCTTCGCATCGTCGTCGTCCGAGCGCCCAGCATCCTGCGCGTCGTCGTCGCTGGACCGCTCGGCGGCGGGCGTGTCCGGCTGCTGGTCACGGTCGGACCCGGCTGGCTCCTCGCGGTCACCGGCGCCACGGTCGCCCTCGCCTCCCTCGACGAGGTCGAGCTTGAACTTGCGTCCACCGTCGAGGACCTCGAGGACCTCGACCCAGAGCTTGTCACCGACGTTCACGGCTTCCTCGCCGTGGTCGAGGCGCTTGCCCACGATCTTGCTCAGCTTGCTGATGTGGACCAGCCCGTCGATCCCGGGTGTGAGGTTGACGAAGGCCCCGAAGTCGACGGTCTTGACCACTGTCGCGTGGTAGCGCTCCCCAGCCTCGGGGATCGTGGGGTTGGCGATGGCGTTGATGCGCTGCTCCGCAGCCGCCGCGGCCGCGTTGTTGTCGGCGTAGATGCGCACCGTGCCGACCCTGCCGTCGTCGTCGACATCGATCTCGGCGCCGGTCTCCTCGGTGATCTCGCGGATGACCTTGCCCTTCGGACCGATGACCTCGCCGACCTTGTCGCGCGGGATGGTGAGGTTGATGACACGCGGGGCGCCGTCCTTGACTTCGGCGCGGGGCTCGTCGATGGCCCCGAGCATGACCTCGAGGATCTGCATGCGGGCGTCCTTGGCCTGCAACAGCGCCGACCCCAGCACGTCCGACGGGATACCCGTCAGCTTGGTGTCGAGCTGCAGGGCCGTGACGAACTCGGCGGTGCCGGCGACCTTGAAGTCCATGTCGCCGTAGAAGTCCTCGGTGCCCTGGATGTCGGTCAGGGTGGTGAAGGTGTCGCCCTCCTTGATCAGACCCATCGCGATGCCGGCCACCGGAGCGTGGATGGGCACCCCACCGTCCATGAGCGCGAGGGTGGATCCGCAGACGGACGCCATCGAGGTCGAGCCGTTGGACGACGTCACCTCCGACACCAGGCGGATGGTGTAGGGCCAGCTGTCCTCATCCGGGATCACCGGAAGCAGCGCTCGCTCGGCAAGCGCTCCGTGACCGATCTCTCGGCGCTTGGGCGAGCCGATGCGACCGGTCTCTCCCACCGAGAAGGGCGGGAAGTTGTAGTGGTGGAGGTAACGCTTCTCCTCCTCCGGCGACAGCGTGTCCAGCCGCTGGGCGGCGCGCATGGAACCGAGCGCGAGGACCGTCAGGACGTTGGTCTCGCCACGACGGAACCAGCCGCTGCCGTGCGTCCGCGGAAGCAGGTCGATCTCGGCCTCGAGGGAGCGGATGTCGGTCGGGGCGCGACCGTCGATGCGGACGCCCTTCTCCGAGATCATCTTGCGGACGATCTTCTTCTCGACCGACCGGAAGGCCTCCTTCGCCTGCTTGGTCAGCGCCTCGGTGTCGAGGTCCGCAACGCCCTTCTCGACCGCGTGCGCGACGGACTCGTCACGCAACTGGCCGAGCTTCTCGCTGCGCTCATCCTTCGTGAGGCCATGCTGGTCGTAGATGCCGGCGACGCCGTCGTTGGCGAACGCATCGACGACCTCGAAGACCTCGTCGGTGTAGTCGAGGAAGCGCGTGAACTCCGCGGTCTCGCGGACGCCCATCTCGTCGACGAAGGCCTGCTGCGCCTCGCACAGTTGCTTGAGGATCGGCTTGAGGTCCTCGAGCGCCTGCCCGATGACCTCCTCGGTCGGCTTGGTGGCGCCCATCTCGATCATCCGCCACGCGTTCTCGGTGGCGTCGGCTTCGACCATCAGGATGGCGACCTCGCCCCCGTCGGTGACGCGGCCGGCGACGACCATGTTGAACACGGCCTCGTTCTCGAGGGTCTCGTAGTTGGGGAACGCCTCCCAGCTGCCGTCACGCAGCATGGCGTAACGCAGAGCCGCGACGGGCCCGTGGAAGGGCACGCCCGCGAGCATCGTGGAGACGGACGAGGCGTTGATCGCCAGCACGTCGTAGGGGTCGGTCTGGGTCGTCTGCAGGATCGTGTTGACGACCTGGATCTCGTTGCGCAGCCCGTCCTCGAACGTGGGACGTAGCGGTCGGTCGGTGAGACGACAGGTGAGGATCGCGTTCTCGGACGGACGCCCCTCGCGCTTGAAGAAGCCGCCGGGGATCTTGCCCGCCGCGTACATCCGCTCCTCGACATCGATCGTGAGCGGGAAGAAGCCGAGGAACTCCTTGGTTTGAGACGAGGAGGTGGTCGTCGTCAGGATGGTGGTCTCGCCGAGCGACGCGACGACCGCGCCTCCGGCTTGGGCGGCGAGCTTGCCGCCTTCGAAGGTGATGTGCTTGCCGTCGATCTCGACGGAGTGAGTGGTGGTGCCGAGCTTGCCCATACGTGGGTACTCCTGGTCGGAGACCGTCGGGGCGCGCTGTGCCGGTGGACCAGTGGTGGGGGGGGGGGGGGGCCCCCACGGGGGTGGGGACACCCCGGTGGGGGACGGGGGGGGCGGGCCCCTGCGGGGGCAGGGGGGCCGGGGGGGGGGGGACCGCGGCGGACTCGCCGGCCCGTCGCGGGCGCTGCGGGGGGGGGGCGGGGGGGGGGTGGGGAGAGCCCACGGC